>NZ_CP015987.1:850000-1130726 GCF_001658005.1 Sphingobium sp. EP60837
CGCGGTATGAGCGACCCGGCATAGAGGCAGACAGGCGATGCGGCGATCAAGTCACGACCGCGCAGGGTCAGCAGGTCGGGCGCGCCTGGTCCTGCGCCGATGAAGTGGACGGTCATGCGGAAACTCCTTGGGCGAGTGCGCATGTCGCCTGCCCATCGGGTGATATGATGCGGGTGGCGATCAGCTTGGCGTGCTGTCCGGCTGCAGCCAGCGCTACCGCTTCGGCTACGCTGCCGGCCCCGTAAGTCGCCAGGCTGGCGGCGGATTGCGTGCGCGTCTTCACGGCCCTAATGTCATCAGGCGCGAAGAGAATAAGCGGCACCCCCAGCGCGTTGGCCAGCGGCGCGAGCAATGCCGCCTTATGGTTCAGCGTCGCGACGGCCGCCACGGCAACGCCATGAGCCGCCAGCGCGGCCCGCAAAGCCGCTTCATCCGCCCCGCTGTGACAGCCAAAGCCCGCGACGATCACAGCGTAACGCTCCATTGCACCAGCGGATAGGAGGCTTTCCAGCCCCGCCGCGTGCCAAGTGGCGCGGCGCTGGCCATCTCGATGCGCAGCAACTCGCCGCCCAGACGCGCCTGCCACTGGGCCAGCAGCGCCTCGGATTCCAGCGTGACGGCGTTGGCGACCAAACGCGTCCGCTCGCCCGGCAGGCCAAGGATCGCCTCCAACAGCGCCTCGCTCAAGCCCCCGCCGACAAAGATTGCATTGGGCCGTTTGCGGCCCTCCAATATGGCTGGCGCCCTGCCCTCGATCACCGACAAGCGATCGCCGCCCAGCCGCGCCGCATTGGCGCGGCCGCGCGCGGCGCGAACCGGATCAGCCTCAAAGGCGATCGCCTGCATACGAGGACCGCAGAGCAACCATTCGATTGCGACCGATCCCGACCCAGCGCCGATGTCCCACAGCGTCTCTCCCGGAAGCGGTGCGAGCGCCGACAGTGTCAGCGCGCGAACCGGCCGCTTTGTGATCTGGCCATCATGCTCGAACCAGCTGTCGGCAATGCCGCTGGCGCGCGGCATGACCTCGCCGTCACCCGCCATCGCAATCCCCGCCGCCACCGGATGGGCAACATTATCCCACGCATAGGCATCCGCTCGCACGGCGCGGATGCGTTCACGCGGCCCGCCAAGCGATTCCATGACATAGAGGGTGGACGCGCCGAAACCCGCCTCAACGAGATAGGTCGCAAGCTCGCCCACCGCCGCCCCGTCGCGCAGCAGCAGGATCGCTCGGCCGCCGGGCACAAGATCGCGCCGCAGCCGGGCCAGCGGTGCGGCATGAAGGCCATGGCAGACGACATCCTGCAACGACCAGCCCAGCCGCGCGGCGGCGATCGAAAAGCTGGACGGCGCGGGAAGGCCGATCCACTCACTGGGATCGAGATGCCGGGCGATGCTGGCTCCCGCTCCGAACCAGAAAGGGTCACCCGACGCCAGCAGCACCACCGGCTCTCCCCGCCGGGCGAGCAGCGGCGCAACACCATCGTCAAAGGGTACTGGCCACGTCAAAAGTTCCGCCTTAAGGGGAGGCAGAAGCGCCAGCTGGCGCGGCGCGCCGGTGACGATGCGCGCCTGCTCCAGCGCGGCGTGGGCGGCGCTGGACAGGCCCGCCGCTCCATCCTCGCCAATGCCGATGATCGTCAGCCAGGGACTCTCAGCCGCCATGCGCAACATCCTCATCCTGGGCGGCACGACGGAGGCCAGCGCGGTCGCAAAGGCGCTGGCGGATCGCGGCGATCGCGCGGTGCTGAGCTATGCCGGACGCACCGGCAATCCCCGCCCGCAGCCGGTCCCTATGCGCGTCGGCGGCTTTGGCGGCGTCGCGGGTCTCGCCGCCTATCTGGAGCGGGAGGCAGTCACGCATCTCATCGACGCGACCCACCCCTTTGCCGCTACCATGAGCGCCCATGCAGCGGAGGCGGCGCAACAGGCGGGCATCGCGCACATCATGCTGACCCGCCCTGCCTGGAAAGCGGGAAAGGGCGACCGCTGGACTCATGTTCCCGACATCGCCAGCGCCGTGGATGCGCTGGCGGAAGAGCCACGGCGCGTCATGCTGGCGCTCGGCCGGATGCATGTGGCGGCCTTCGCCGCCCAGCCGCAGCATCATTATCTGCTTCGTTTCGTCGATGCCCCGCACGTGCCGCCAGCGCTGCCTCGCCATCATCTGGTGGTGGATCGCGGCCCCTTCACGCTGGAGGGAGATCTCGCGCTGATGCGCGCGCAGCGGATCGACCTGATCGTCGCCAAGAATGCGGGTGGAGAAGGCGCGCGGGCGAAGCTGGACGCGGCGCGGGCGCTCGGCCTGCCGGTCATCATGATCCACCGGCCGCCCCTGCCCCAAACGCAGGTGGTACACGGCATCGGCGAAGTGCTCGCGTGGATCGATCATTCGGTCCAACGCGGGGTGTAGAGGATAGGGGAGCCGGGCCGTTCGATCAGCCGGCTGTGGCTCGACCCCAATATGACCATCGTGCGCATATCCGCCATCTCGGCCCCGGCGTCACCCAGACGGACAACGCGCAACTCTTCCTCAGGCGTGGAAACGGCGCGCGCAAACAGGATCAGCCGGTCAGGTCCGCACTCCTGTCTCAGGATGTCGAGCGCGCGGGCAAACCCCTCGGGCCGCGCCTTCGACCGGGGATTGTAGAAGGCCATGGCGAAATCGGCTTGCGCTGCGAGGCGCAGGCGCCGTTCGATCAGCGCCCAGGGCTTCAGATTGTCCGACAGGTTGATGGCGCAGAAATCATGGCCCAGCGGCGAGCCCGCGCGCGCGGCGGCGGCGAGCATGGCGGTGATGCCGGGCAGGATGCGTATGTCCAGCAAGCGCCACTCTGCGGGACCCGCCTCCAGCGCCTCGAATAGGGCAGAGGCCATCGCAAAAACGCCCGGATCGCCCGATGACGCCACCACGACCTGCTTCCCCGCCGCGGCCAGTTCCAGCGCATGGGCGGCGCGCTCCAGTTCCACCCGATTGTCGGAACCATGGCGGACAAGACCGGGCCGGTCGGCGACTCGCGCGACATAGGGGAAATAGCCGATAAGATCCGTCGCTTCGGCCAAAGCTTGCATCACTTCGGGCGTGACAAGTTCGTCCGCGCCGGGTCCGAGCCCCGCCACCGCCACCCATCCGCTCATGGCCGCCGTCCCTGGCCGTGAACCAGCAGGATGGAGAAATAGCCGGTCACCGCCTGTGCTTCGGGAAGCGGCGTGATCTTCTGGTCGGCCATGGTCGCATATTCGACTAGCCAGGCGCAGTCCTGCTTCCCCGCCGCCTCGACCGCGCGGCGCAGCTTGGCCAAGTTGCGGCCGATCTTCATGACCACCAGCGCATTGGTGTCGTGGATGCGCCGGGCGAGTTCCTCTTCAGGCAGCGTCGCCATGAGGACCGTCAGCACATCATCCCCCCAGCTGATCGGTGTGCCGCTGGCGGTCCAGGCCCCCGACATGCCGGTGATGCCTGGCACGATCCGCACCGGCGCAAGCGGCGACAGGCGGCTGTGCAGATGCATGAAGCTGCCGTAGAAAAAGGGGTCGCCCTCGCACAGCACCACCACATCCTCGCCATCCGCTGCCAGCCTGTGGAGATGCGCGGTGCAGTCGGCATAAAAGGCGGACAACGCCTGATTATAGCGCGGGTCGCTGACCGGTATTTCGGTCGTCACTGGATATTCCATCGCATATTCGATGGCATCGGGCCTTAGCAGCCCCTCGACGATGCGCCGGGCATGGCCGTGGCGTCCCGGCTTGCGGAAATAGGCGATGTGGCGGGCGTTGCGGATCAGCCGGTCGGCGCGCACGCTCATCAGGTCCTGCGCGCCGGGGCCAAGGCCGACGCCATGAATGACCCCGCTCATTCGGCCGCACTCGCCAGCGCGTTGATGGCGGCCACGGTCATGGCGCTGCCGCCCAGCCGCCCCTCAACGATGCAGCAGGGGACGGGCTGCGCCTCCCACAGCGCCTCCTTGGATTCCGCTGCTCCGACGAAGCCGACCGGGCAACCGATGATTGCGGCGGGGCGAGGGCAGGCGGGGTCCTCCAGCATGTTCAGCAAGTGGAAGAGAGCAGTCGGCGCATTCCCGATCGCGACGATCGCGCCCTCCATATGCGGCCGCCACAGCTCTAGCGCCGCTGCAGAGCGCGTATTGTTCATGGCGCGGGCGAGATCGGGCACTTGCGGATCGCCCAGGGTGCAGAGGATCGGATTATCAACGGGCAGGCGGGCGCGCGTGATCCCCTCCGATACCATGCGTGCGTCGCACAGGATCGGCGCGCCTGCTTCCAACGCCGCGAAGGCTGTGACCGCGAAGCTTGGGGAGAAGCGGATATGGCGGACGAGGTCCACCATCCCGGCGGCATGTATCATGCGCACGGCGACCCGCTCTTCTTCGGGCGAGAAGCGGCCAAGCTCCGCCTCCGCGCGGATGGTGCGGAAGGACTGGCGATAAATTTCCGCCCCATCCCTTTCATAGACATGCGGCATCATTGGACTCCGAAGAGGGTAAGGATCTGGTCAGGCGAGAGGCCCGCGCGAAGCGGCGGCGCGCCCGCACGGGCGTTATGGGCAAGGTCGAAGCGTCCCGAGCGGCCGGTCAGCATGACCGCCGCCCGCGACGGACGCGCGCATCCCTTGGCGCATCCGGAGACATGGAGCCCTGGAACATGCGGGGCGAGCCGAATCGCAAGGTCGCGCGTGGCGACACTCGCCTGGGGGCAGGCGGGCGCACCGGGACAGGCATCGGCAGAAAGGCGTGGGTCGTCAGGGTCGTCCGGCGCAGCATTGCCGCCCTCCAGCAGCAAGCCGCGCCAGGGCGTCAGGCGCACGGCCTGTACGCCGTCCTCCATGATCGAGAGTAGTGCGGTTGCCTCGACCCGTCCAAAGGGCGCGGCGTAAAAAGGCCCCGGCGCTTGAGCAAGCGCAGAGGCGCGCGAACGAGGCGACGCGGGCGCCTCACCCGCGGGAAGCGGCGCCAAATGCCGCGCCATGCGCCCGGCCTGCACGCCGCCGCTGGCAACAAACCAGTGAGCAAGGCTGATCAGCGCGTCCACCGCATCTTCCGCAGTGACGGACGCGCCTCTTTCCCGTCCATCGGCGCGCAGGATCAGCCCGCCGCTCGTTCCCCGCTCGATCCGGAAATCCGCCGGGGCATCGGTCAGCACAGGCGCAGGCCCCGCGTCGATCGCAAAGCCGATCTTGGCGGGCAGCTCGGGCAGTTCATCCATGCGCGCGATCAATTCATTGGCGATCGATGCGCTGATGTCGCCCTCTGCCCAATCCGGATTGAGGATCAGCGGCGCGCGCATTTCCCGCGCTGGATCAGCCTGCGCCAAGTCCAAGGCGACAAGCCTTTCTATCAACGCGCGATGCACCACCTCGCGCACGCCCCGAACCTGAAGCGCGGCCCGATTGGTGAGGTCGATATGGCCATTGCCATGACGCAAAGCTGCTTCATACAGACCTTCGGCCTGCGCTCGGCTCATCCGACCAAGCGCCGGGCGAACGCGCACCAGCAGCCCGTCGCCCGCCATCATCGGCTGCCATGCGGTCGGGCACCAGCCGCGCACGGCGGCGACGTGCTGCGCCTGCTTCTGCATTGCTCCCATCCTTCCACGCTCGCGCCACGACCAGCGGACGGCACGCGCAGGCGCACGGGGAAAGCCGCACGCCGCACGGCCGCAGCCGCACCCTATTCGTCGCTCAAACGGAGAACCGAGCCGTGACCATCCCCTGGGTCATGGCAAGAGCGACCTTTGCTCCGGCAGGTCTCCTGGCTTGCGGGTCATAGCGTCGGCATGGGGCCTTCCCGGATCGCTCCAGTGGCTGACCGTCCCATCTTCAGGGTCCGGCCGATCCATGCCTTGCTCGCCGCTCACAGTTGCAGGGACAGCCGCGGATTAGGGAGGCAACCCTCCCGCACCGCGTTCCCATTTAAGTCCCTTGCGGGACACCGGCGCGATCGATGAACCGGGCAAGGCCCGGTCCGCTGCGCTTCATAAAGGGGATGCGCGCGAAAGGAAAGTGGGCAGCGGCGGCTTGCTTGCGCCTGTCATGGCCTGACGCTACTCCCTTGGCCCATAACGATATGGAGAGAGAATTGATGAGCGATCTCAGCTTCGAAGCGACCAGCCGTTTCCTGGAAACCGCCAATGGACGGTTGCATTATCATGAGGCTGGATCGGGGCCGGCACTGCTATTGCTTCATGGCTCAGGTCCGGGCGTCACGGGCTGGGCGAATTTCCAGGGCAATCTGCCGCTCTTCTCGCAGCATTTCCGTACGATCATTCTCGATGCACCGGGCTACGGCAAAAGCGATCCCGTAGATGGCGATCCGGTTGCGGTGGCGCGCGATGCGGTGGTTGCGCTGATGGACGGCCTCGGTATCGATCGCGCCCATATCCTCGGCAACAGCTATGGCGGCATCGTCGGCGGCCATCTCGCCGCGTCGCATCCGCAAAGGGTGCTGCGCTACATTACGATCGGCGGGATCGGGTTCAACATCACCTCCACCTTCCCCAATGAAGGTCTGACCCGGCTCGTCGATTTCATCGAGGATCCAACGCGCGAGAACATCATCGCCTGGCTGGAGTCGATGGTGTACGACAAGTCCATCATCACCGACGAGCTTATCGACATGCGCTACAAGGCCGCGCTCGAACCGGTGACGATGGAGAGCAGCCGTAAGATGTACACGCGCTCCGCGCTCGGCTTCATCGCACAGTCCATGAGCGGGCCGGGCGTGTCGCAGCGGATCGACTATCTCGGCAAGATCCAGGCGCCGACCCTGATCACCTGGGGCCGCGATGACAAAGTCAGCCCGCTGGACGGCGCGTTCCTGCCGATGCGGGTGATCCCCAATGCGGAACTGCATGTGTTCCCCAAATGCGGCCATTGGGCGATGATCGAGTGCAAGCAGCGGTTTGAAGAGCTGGCGCTCGGGTTCTTGTTGGATGGGCGGGCGTAGGCGCGCTCAGTCCTCCTGGAATCACCCGTTCAGGCTGAGCTTGTCGAAGCCTCCACTTTCTTCAGGAAACGCCCTTCGACAGGCTCAGGGCGAACGGGCTGGGTGCGCGTGATCCTAACGCCGCACCACCACCGAATGCCAATCCATGCGCTGTTCCCAGCCGCGCCGCTCCAGTTCCGGCGCATCCTCCTCAATCTCCGGCTTCCCAAGGCATAGCAGCCCAAGACATTCCCAACTGGCGGGAATATCCAGCATCGCGTCCACGCCTTGGGGTTCCAAGATGGAAACCCATCCCATGCCGATGCTCCGCGTCCGCGCCGCCAGCCACAGCGTGTGCACCGCCATGACGCAGCTATAACGGCGCGCTTCCGGCATGGTCGCGGCCCCCAGATGATGGCCCGTCTCCGTTCCATCGTCGCAATAGACGGCGAACAGCACCGGGGCTTCACGCAGGCCATGCAGTTTCAGGCTGCGATAAAGCTTATCCTGTTCGCCCTCATATTCCTTTCCCGCCGCCCGCACCTGCGCATCGACATGGCAGGCCAGTTGCTCCCGAAGTCCGTCCGTCTCGATCCGCACAAAGCGCCAAGGCTGTGACAGCCCAACCGAGGGCGCGCGATGCGCCATGCTCAGCAGCCATTCGACATCGCTCTCGTCGATCGGATCGGTGCGGAAATGGCGGATGTCCCGCCGTGCCCGCACCAGCGCCTCGAATTGTGCGCTGTCGATCGGGGTGATGGCGGGCGCGCTCATGTCAAAATTCTATTCCCGCTTGGGCCTTCACACCGCTGCGGAAGGGATGCTTGACCATCGTCATCTCGGTTACAAGATCGGCCGCCTCGATCAGCGCTTCGGGCGCGTTGCGTCCGGTGATCAGGACATGCTTCATCTCGCCCCTTCCGCTCACGGTTTCGACAACTTCCTCCACCGGCAGATAGTCGTAACGCAGGACGATATTAAGCTCATCGGCCAAGACCATATCATAGGCGGGATCGGCGATCATCCGCTTTACCTCATCCCATGCTTCGCGGGCGAGCGCGATGTCGCGGGTCTTGTCCTGCGTGTTCCAGGTGAAGCCTTCGCCCATGGGCTTGAACGTGACATTGTCCGGAAACGCATCGAACACGACTTTTTCTCCGGTCGTCATCGCGCCCTTTACGAACTGGACGACGCCCACCTTCTTGCCATGACCAATGGCGCGCACGACCATGCCGAGCGCAGCTGTCGTCTTGCCCTTACCCTTGCCGGTATGGACGATCAGCAGGCCCTTTTCCTGCGTTTTGGTCGCCATGATCTTTTCATGCGCGGCCTGCTTCTTCTTCATCTTCTCTGCATGTTGTTCGGGCGTACGTTCGATCATGAGCGGTCTTCCTTGAGGCTGGAGAGGAGCATGGCGGCGCTGTTGGACCTGGGCTTCCACAGCCCCCGGTCGAGTGCTTCGGACAGGCGCGCGGCGGTTTCGCGCAGGGCGGCGGGATTGACCTCTGCCATGAAGGCGCGGACGGCCTCATCCTCGATGAAAGCGGCGTGCACGGCGTCGAAATGATGGTCCTTGACCGCATGGGTCGTGGCGGCAAAGGCGAAGAGATAATCGACCGAGGCCGCAATCTCGAACGCGCCCTTGTATCCGTGGCGCATCATTCCCGCGATCCATTTGGGATTGGTGACGCGCGCGCGGACGATGCGGCCGATCTCATCCTCCAGCGTGCGGACGACCGGCCGTTCGGGGCGGCTATGGTCATTATGATAGCTGAGCGGCTTCTTGCCGGACAGGTGCTCGACGGCGGCGGCGATGCCCCCCTCGAACTGATAATAATCGTCGCTGTCGAGCAGGTCATGCTCGCGATTGTCCTGGTTCTGGATCAGCGCGTCGGCCTGGGTCAGACGCTGCGCAAACAGGTTGCGCTCCGCATCGCCCTCGACGCCGCCGCCATAGGCATAGCTGCCCCAATCCAGATAGATGTTCGCAAGATCAGCCCGATCGTGCCACAGCCGTTCGTCGATCATCGCCTGCAGCCCCGCGCCATAAGCGCCCGGCTTTGATCCGAAGACGCGGGCCCCGGCACGGCGGGCAGCCTCCTTCTCCGGCAGGCCCTGAGCCGCAAGGGCAGCGCTTTCCGCTCGGTGCCGGGCGGCGGCGGGATTATCCTCGTCCGGTTCGTCCAGCGCCATCACGGCGCGCGCCGCGCTGTCGATCAGGTCAATCTGCTCGGGAAAGGCGTCGCGGAAGAAGCCCGACACCCGCAAGGTTACATCGACGCGCGGCCGGTTCAACTCGGCGATCTTCATGACCTCAAAGCCGGTGACACGGCCCGACGCCCAATCCCAGCGCGGCCGCACGCCCATCAGCGCCAATGCCTGCGCAATGTCGTCGCCGCCGGTGCGCATGTTGGCCGTGCCCCAGGCGGACAGCGCGATCGCGCGGGGATAGTCGCCCTCGCGCTGCAGATAATCCTGCACGATCAGCTCAGCCGATCGCTGGCCCAGATTCCAGGCGGCGACGGTTGGGATCGCCCGGGTATCGACCGAATAGAAATTGCGCCCGGTGGGCAGCACTTCGGGGCGGCCGCGTGTCGGCGCACCGGACGGGCCGGGCGGAACGAAGCGCCCATCAAGGGCCTTGAGCAAAGCCGCCTTCTCCGCCTCTCCGCAGGCATCGACGCGGGGCGCAAGGTCGTGCGTTATGGTGCCCAGGACAGCCGCGCTTTTGGGTCCAGGCGCGGGCGCTCCACGATCCAGCAGATCGATGGCATGGAGTTCGAGCCGCTCTACCATGTCGCCAGTGGTTCGCCACAGTTCCGCTGAAAGCGCCCCGAGCAACTCCGGTCTTGGCCCCGTCCACGGCGCACCCATGCTACAGTCGAGCGGATCGAACCCTAGCCCAAAATCATCCGCCAGCGCCCGTAACAGCGACTGATGGCCGTCATGTTCCATCCCCCTGGGGCAACGGGCCAGCGCCAGCAGCAGGTCCCGGCGCAGCGATCCCTCCGGCGACCGGGTAAAGACATGCAGACCATCCCTGATCTGCATTTCCTTCAATTCACACAGATAGTTGTCGATCGCAGCTAAGGCATCATCTCCGCTACCTTGCGCCCCGGCATCCTTGTCGAGCCCCTGACTGGCGGCAAGGGCCAATATGTCCTTGCGCAGCGTCTCCAACCGGCGCGGGTCCATCCCGGCGGCGAGATAATATTCATCGACTAGCGCCTCCAGTTCCTTGAGTGGCCCATAGGTCTCCGCGCGGGTCAGCGGCGGCGTCAGATGGTCGATGATGCAGGCCCCGATGCGGCGCTTTGCCTGCGTGCCTTCGCCCGGATCATTGACGATGAAGGGGTAGATTTGCGGCACCGGCCCGGCGCAGATTTCAGGGAAGCAGCTTTCCGACAGCGCAATGGCCTTGCCGGGCAGCCATTCCAGATTGCCGTGCTTGCCGACATGGACGACCGCATGGGCGCCAAATTCGCGGTTCAGCCAGATGTGGAAGGCGAGATAGCCATGCGGCGGCGGCAGCGCGGGGTCGTGGTAGCTGCTCTTGGGGTCGATATTATAGCCGCGCGCGGGCTGAACCGCGATCGCCACATTGCCGAAACGATGCACGGGTAAGTGGAAGGCGTTCTCTCGGAAGAACGTATCGGCTTCAGCACCCCCCCAGCGCGTCGTGATCGCCTCGCGGGCCGCTTCGGGAAGGGAACGGAAGGCGGCCTCATAGTCGGTCAGCGAAAGAGAGGGCGAGGGTTTCGATCGTTTCAGCGATGCGGGAGCGTTG
Organism: Sphingobium sp. EP60837; assembly: GCF_001658005.1. Lineage (NCBI taxonomy): Bacteria > Pseudomonadati > Pseudomonadota > Alphaproteobacteria > Sphingomonadales > Sphingobiaceae > Sphingobium > Sphingobium sp. EP60837. The sequence continues at coordinate 860,732 of NZ_CP015987.1, forward strand.
GTCACCCCGCCCGTCATCAGCTGCATCAAGGCCGCGCCACCGGTTGGCGCGTCCCCTGTTGCATAGCCTGCCTCTGACAGCGCGTGAAGGATGGCCGCCGCGCTGGCCGGCGTGTCGAGCCCGACGCCGTTGCCGATGCGCCCATCCTTGTTCGGATAGTTGGCAAGGACCATCGCCACCCGACGCTCCGCCGCGGGCGTTCGGCCAAGTTTCGCCCAATTCGCAGCGAGTTCAGAGACGAAGCTTATGCGATCCTGCAGCACCTTCGGCACGACGATGCTGCACTGCGTCCGCTCATCGAACCGTGCGGCCGCCTTGAAGGCGACGGCGCGGGTGAAGAGGCGGCCGTCCACTTCCGGCAATGCGATGTGCATGGCCAGATCGCGCGCCCCCAATCCCCGCACGCTGGCTTCCCAGGCGCTTTGCTCGGCGCTGGCGAAGATCGTCTGCAGAACCGGGCAGTCTGCCTGCTCCAATATTGACGGCGTTCGGGGTTCGCCGGGCGCCGAAGCGGCAAAGGCGGTCGCATTCAGGATGACGTCCGGCCGCGTCCCGTCCATCAGGCTCCGCAGAAAGTCGCGGGCGAAGGGTTCGCGCAGCGCACGGACATGGACCGGCAGCACGTTGAGGCCCGCCAGCTCCAGCCCCTGAACCATGGCGTCCACCGCGTCCAGCGTCCCGGCGATCAGCAGGGCCCGATAGAAAAGGAACAGGACGGTGGGCTGGCCGTCCCGCCAGCGGCCTTTCACCTGATCCAGCGCGGGCCGCTCGATGCCGGGTAGATAAAGCCCCGCATCAGCCACCGGCACTGGAGCGTCGGCTTCCCCTGCGTCCATCCCCGCCAGCCGGGCGGCGGTCTTCAGGAAGGCGGTCGCATTGGCCACGCCGCCTTGCCGCAGATAATCGCGCAGCCGGTCACAGGTTTCCGGCGGCAGGGTAGAGGCGGCGCGCAGGTCCGGATCATCCTCCTGTCCATCTGCGATGGCAGCGAAGGCGATGCCCTTTTCCCGCGCGACATTGGCAATTTCATCAATGCCATAGGGCCAATAGCTCTTACCCCCGAGCAGCACGACGCAGACAAATTTGGCGTGAGCGATCACCTTCTCGACATAGAGATCGACCGAATAGGGATGCTTGAGCTGAAGCAGGTTGGCGAGCCGCACGCTGGGCGCGTCCTCGCCCAAGGGCGCTGCCGCGCTCGCGAAGCAGGCAAGGTCGCTGTCCGCCACGGTCAGCAGCACGATGTCCCCCGGCGACTGGCCAAGGTCGATCGCTTCGTCTCCGTTGGAAACCGTGCCGGGCGTGGCGGTGAGCAGGTGCATCAGGCGGCGGCCATCTTCAGCGAGAGCGTCTGTTCGATGGCTGCGCGGTCGAGGCCAGCCTGACCGATGACCACCAGCCGCGAACCGCGCCGTTCATCCGCCTGCCACTGCCGGTCATAATGATGCTGGATGCGCGGTCCGACGGCCTGGATGACCAGCCGGGCAGGGCGTCCCGCGATGGCGATGAACCCCTTGACCCGCAATATGTCATGCGCCGCGATGGCCTGTTCCAGCGCCACCAGCAACGGGGCAGGATTGCCCTGCTCGCTCAGTTCCACCACGAAACTGTCGAAATCCTCATGGTCATGATCCTCCTCATCATCATGATGGGAAGGGCGCGCGTCGATCTGCTCCTCCACGCCCGCCCTAAGGCCCAGCAGGACTGCCGGGTCGATCTCCCCCCGCGCGGTGCGGACGATCCGCACGCCGGGGCGAATTTCGCCGGCAAGGTCCCGCTCCAGTTCGGCAAGCCTGCCAGGCTCCACCAGATCGGTTTTGTTGAGCAGGACGAGGTCCGCGCAGGCCAGCTGATCCTCGAACAGCTCCTCGATCGGGCTGTCATGGTCCAGCGTCGGGTCGGCAGCGCGCGCTGCGGCCAGCGCAGCTTCATCATGCGCGAAACGGCCCGCCGCCAGCGCGTCCGCATCGATCAGCGCGATCACGCCATCGACGGTCGCGCGGGTGCGGATATCGGGCCATTGGAACGCCTTCACCAGCGGCTTGGGCAGCGCAAGGCCGGATGTTTCGATGATGATATGGTCGGGCGGCACATCTCGGTCGAGCAGCCGCTGCATGGTCGGCAGGAAATCATCAGCGACAGTGCAGCAGATGCAGCCGTTGGCCAGTTCGATGATGTCCTCGTCCGGGCAGGCTTCGTCGCCGCAGCCTTTCACCAACGATCCATCGACGTCCACATCGCCGAACTCGTTGATGATAAGGGCGAGGCGGCAGCCCCCCGCATTTTCGATGAGGTGACGGATCAGCGTCGTCTTTCCAGCGCCGAGAAAGCCTGTGATGACGGTGGCGGGAACCTTGCTCATGCTCATTATCCTTGGTTGGGGAGAAGCACTTCGATCTCGTCGAAGCGCTTCCAGCGATAGATGGCCCAGCTCACCAGCCAGCAGGCGGCGAACAGGCCGATGATGAAGAAGCCGAGGCTGTTGAAATGCTCGCCCAGATTGGCGGCGATCGACCAGATGCCGCCGCTGAGGCCCAGCTTGTCGCCTAGCAGCGCTGCCGCCTCGATCCCGCCGATGACGATGGCGACCAGAGCCGACACCAGCGTGATGGTGATATTATAGTAGAGCTTGCGGATCGGCTTCACGAAAGCCCATTGATAGGCGCCCATCATCAGCGCGCCGTCCGCCGTGTCGATCAGCGCCATGCCCGCCGCGAAGAGCAGGGGGAAGATGAGGACCGTCGCGATCGAAAGGCCGTTTGCCGCCTGTCCCGCCGACAAGCCCAGAATGGCGACCTCGGTCGCTGTGTCGAAGCCGAGGCCGAACAGAAAGCCCAGCGGCGCCATGTGCCAGCTGCGCGTGACAAGGCGGAACAGGGGCCGGAAGATACGCGCCAGGAAACCGCGGTTTCCCAGCAATATGTCCATATCCTCATCGATATAAGCACCGCCGCAGCGAACATGATTGAAGGTCTTCAGCACCGACCGCAGGATCATCAGGTTCATCGCCGCGATCGCGAACAGGAAGGTGGCCGAAACCACCGTCGCGATCGTCCCGCCGATTTCGCCCACTTGCTCGACCCGGCTCAGCGCACTCGCCGCCAGCGCGATCACCACGGCGGCGATCAGCACGATGCCGCTATGGCCGATCGCGAACCAGAGGCCGACGGTCAGCGGCCGCTGCCCTTCCTGCATCAGCTTGCGCGTCACATTGTCGATCGCTGCGATATGATCGGCATCGACCGCATGCCGCAGCCCCAGGCTCCAGGCGAGCAGGGCAGTGCCCAGCATCATCGTCTCGCCCGCAAAGATCAGCAGCGCCCACAGCCACAGGGCGAGGTTCACGCCTATCAGCGCTGCGAACATGCCGGTGGCGCGGCGTCGAAGTGCCGGAACATCTGTTTCCATCGGAGACCCGTCTCCCGTCCGGCGTCAGCGAAACTGGACGGGCTCCTCCGCTAACGCGGCCGGCATGATGCGCCGGACGGACACCTGTTGGCGTCCGGCACGCATGCCGGTGCGGACCCCGCCGCACGCGTCGCTCAGACGGAAAACCGTGCCCCGGCCATCCCCTGGACCAAAGCAAGAGCGACCAGACGCTGGCAGGTCTCCTGGCTTGCGGGTCATCGCTCGACACATGGCCTTCCCGGGCCTCGCAGGATTTAGCGTCCGGCCCAGTGGCTGCCCCCCGATTGTCACGGAAGGTCGATATATGTCTCGCTCACCGCTTACAGTTGCAGGGACAGCCGCGGATTGGGACGCTTGGGACGTCCGCACCGCATTCCCTTTTAAGCCTCTATTGAGGCACCGGCGCGATCAGTCGCCGTGCATAGAGGCTACGCGTGAGGATGGGAAGCCCATGACGCGCAATTCGCATGAAAACTGGGAAGGGGCCGGGCGCTCCCATGCCGAGAGAATGCAGCCTGTCACCAAAAAGAAACATCGCTGTCATTCAAGAGTCATATAAATGACATAGCCGCCGCTGCACTCAGACAGGAGGAGACAGGGCGGTGAAAGGTCTAAAGGCGGGTGGCGCGGCAATGATGGTGAGCTTGCTTGCCTTGACGCCGGAGGTGGCGCAGGCGCAGAGCAATGAGGCATTGCAGCGCCAGATCGACGAACTCAAGGCGCAGGTACAGGCCCTCACCAACGCGCTGACCGCCAGCAAAGGCGTCGGGCCTGTCGCCGCCGCTCCCACCTCCGCCACGCCCGCGGCTCCCGCGCCTGCCGCACTGGCCGCCGCGCCTGCGCAGCCGGCTGCTACGGCCGCTTCTGCGCCCTCGCCGAAATCCAAGGCATGGTATGATCGGCTGTCGCTGCGCGGTTACACCCAGATGCGGTACAATGCCTTTTTGTCGGGCGACGACACGGCCCCGGCCGGGCAGTCTCGCCTGCGGTCCGTTCATGACAGTTCGATTTCGGATCGCGGCAGCTTTTCGCTGCGCCGCGCGCGCCTGGTGCTTCAGGGCGACATTTCCGACCGCGTTTCGCTCTATCTGCAGTCAGATTTTGCCACGGCTGTGAACAACCAGGCGGGCAGCGAACGCCGCGAAGGCTTCGTTCAATTGCGTGATGCCTATGCCGATGTCTTCCTCGACAAGGCAAAGACCTTTCGCGTCCGGTTCGGGCAGTCAAAGGTGCCCTATGGCTGGGAGAATATGCAGTCGTCTTCCAACCGGCTGACGCTCGACCGCAGCGACGCGATCAACAGCGCAGTTCCCAGTGAGCGCGACCTTGGCATCGTCGGCTATTATACGCCGCCTTCTGTCCAGAAAATCTGGGATCGGTTGGGGCATGACGGGCAAAAGCTGTTCGGTAATTATGGCGCTTTTGGCGTGGGCGTGTTCAATGGTCAGGGCACCAACCGAACGGAACAGAATAGGGGGCTGATGAAGGTCGCCTTCGCCACTTGGCCCTTCGAACTGGACGGTCTTGGCGAAGCCTTCGCGGGCCAAGTGTTCGAAATCGGCGGATCGGCAATGATGAACGATGTTCAGCCTGAGCTGCGCAGCGGATCGGTCAGTGCAATCGCCTATGACGATGACCGAGTCGGCATCCACGCCATGCTCTATCCGAAGCCCTTCGGCATTCAGGCCGAATGGAATTGGGGCAAGGGGCCGGAATTTGACCGCGTCAGCCAATCGATCGAAACGAAGAAGCTGCGCGGCGGCTATGTCCAGGCGATGTACCGCCTGCCCACGGACTCGATCGGTACGCTGATCCCCTACGCCCGCTGGCAACATTATCGCGGCGGTTGGAAGGCATCGACCAATGCCCCGCGCCTGGAGACCGACGAATTCGAACTCGGCATCGAATGGCAGCCGTGGAAGGCGCTGGAATTCACGCTGGCCTACGCCCGGATGAAGCGGGCCGAAGCGGATGAACGCCGCGTCGGACGCGCGGAAGGCGATCTCATCCGTACGCAGGTGCAATGGAATTATTGAACCACAAGATTAAACATTCCCCGTTCGTTGCGAGAGAAGTCGAGAAACAGGTGCCGCATAAAGGGCTCGACACGAACGGGATGGGTGAACACGGGCGGAGCATTGCGCCCTTCGCTCCGTCACCTTAGATCATCTCCATGATCGAGGGAAAGCCCGCCATGTCCGCCGCCTCATCCCTGACGGGCGAACCTTCATTCTCCTTCACTCAGTTCAGCCGCGATGGCGCCGCAGCCACGGTCGCGCGCGAGCTTGCCGAGGAAGCGCCGGTAGCCATAGAGTTTAACGGCGTCGGCTATGCCGTTCTGATGGCCACCCCCGCCGACATAGCCGAACTGGTGCAAGGATTTGCCCTCGCCGAACGTCTGGTGAGCGCCGAAGACGCCCCGTTGGCCGTCGATATCCACACCACTGCGGATGGCGTCATCGCCCGCGCCACCCTCCCGCCCGATCGTGTCGAGGGTCTGCTCGGCCGGGTCCGCCATCGCGTGTCGGATTCCTCCTGTGGCTTATGCGGCGTTGAAAATCTGGAGCAGGCGATCCGCCCGCTTCCGTTTGTCACCTGCCGCTCGAAAGCAAGCCGCGATGCGATTTTCCGGGCGCTGGAGCAGTTGCACGAACATCAACCGCTCAACGCGCGCACCGGCGCCACCCACGGCGCGGCGCTGGTCGATGCCGATGGCGTGATCCGCGCGGCCTTTGAAGATGTCGGCCGCCACAACGCCTTTGACAAGCTGATCGGGGCGATGCGGCGGCAGGACCTCTCCTGGGACGGCGGCTTTGCGCTGCTGTCCTCGCGCTGCTCCTATGAACTGGTGGAAAAGGCAGTGCTGGCCAACTGCCCGTTGCTCGTCACCATTTCGGCCCCGACCCGCCTTGCCGCCGATCGCGCGCAAAGCGCGGGCCTGCCGCTGGCGGTGCTGGCGCGGTCCGACGCGATGCTGGCGACCGTCACTCTCGAATGATCAGCGCCCCGTAAGCGGGCAAGGTCCCGATCGCCGCGCCATTCACCGCCGCTACGATCTCGCCCTTCGGCGCAAACTCATTTGGCCAGACTGCCGCCTCCGCCGACAGGTTGAACACGCATAGCAGCGCGTTCCCATCCGCATCCCGGCGAAACACAAGCCTGTTCTCATCCGCGAGCAGCAATTCCATGCCGCCATGGCGCAACGCTCCATTTTCCTTGCGCAGCGCCAGCATCACGCGGGTGAAGTTCAGCAGCGAGTCCGGATCTTCCTCTTGCGCATCCACGGCACGCGCCAGATTCTCTTCCCCCAGCGGCAACCAGGGTGTCGCCGTGCTGAACCCCGCTTCGCTTGCGCTCGCTTCCCACGGCAACGGCGTGCGCGCCCCGTCGCGTGAAAGGGTCAACGGCCAATTGGCGATAGCCTCCGGGTCCTGCAGCCGCTCGAAGGGGATATCGACCTGCGTGATCCCCAGTTCCTCCCCCTGATAGAGGATCGCATTGCCGCGCAGCGCGACCAGAAGCGCCATCTTCTGCCGCGCGAACGCCGACCGGTCCTCCATCGCGCACCAACGCGACAGGGCGCGTGGCGCATCATGATTTTCGAACGCCCAACTCGGCCATCCCATGCCCGGCTTATCAGGCCAGCGCGCGACGGTTTCGGCGACCAGCGCTGGGGTCAGCGCCGCAGCATAAAGGAAATCAAATCCATAGGCGCTGTTCAGCCGCTTTTCTCCGGCCGTATAAGCTTTCATCTCTTCCTCGGCGCGGTTGCCGCCGACTTCGGCCATGGTGAAAATCGCCCCATAACGGTCGGTGAGCGCCCGGATGCGCTCGACAAAGCCCAACATATCGGGATGCGATTGGCTGTAGCGGCGAATCTGATAGTCGAACGGCCGGGTGCGCGGCTTGCCATCGTCCGGTGCAGGCGGATTGTCGCGCAGCATAGGGTCGTGCATCGCATGATTGAGCGCGTCGAGCCGGAAGCCGTCCACGCCCCGCTCCAGCCAAAAACGCATGGCGTCCAGCAGCGCATCCTGCACCTTGGGATTATGGACATTCAGTTGCGGCTGGCTGCTAAGAAACTGGTGCATATAATATTGCCCTCGGCGCGCGTCCCAGGTCCAGGCCGGGCCACCGAACACCGACTGCCAGTTGCACGGCGGCGTGCCGTCGGGCTTTGGATCGGCCCAGACATACCAGTCATGCCGGGGATTGCCCTTATTCTCCCGGCTTTCGCGAAACCAGTCATGCAGGTCCGATGTATGGGCATAGACCTGATCGATCGTGACCTTGAGGCCCAGTTCATGCGCCCGCGACACCAGCGCGTCGAAATCCTCGATCGTGCCGAATATCGGATCGACCCCGCAATAATCCGCGATGTCATAGCCAAAGTCGCGCATCGGCGACGTGAAGAAAGGCGAAATCCAGATCGCGTCGGCCCCCAACCGGGCGATATGCTCCAGCCGCCGCGTGATGCCGGGCAGATCCCCGATCCCGTCGCCATCGGAATCCTGAAAGCTGCGCGGATAGATTTGGTAGATGACGGCGCCCTTCCACCAGGGCTGGCCGGAGTCGCTCATGGGTGACGCTCCCTTGCTGCACCCGCAGCATACACATGTCCCCGCCGCCATCTACCGCTTGCGAGCAGGCCATCGCCGCTTTATCAGCAGCCCCGCGACAGGTTCCCCGTTAGGGGATCAAAAGGGAAGTCGGGTGCGATACCCGCGCTGCCCCTGCAACTGTAAGCGGTGAGCGGACCGGCCACAGCGCCATTGGGGATCAACTGTTCCCGAGAAGGCGGCCGGAAAGCACTGACCCGTGAGCCAGGAGACCTGCCTGCCGCAGTCGTTCTTCGACCGGACAGGGTGTGCCGGGCGAACGGGGTCTCCCTCGCGCAGCGACAGCCATCGCCTTTCCGGTCCGCTTGCTTGCGTGCCTGGACAAGGCTGTTCGCGGTTCAAGAAGCGGGAGGACCCTGATGACGGTCTTTCATGTGCATATGATTATGAAAGGGCGCGTCTGATGCTGCGCCCCGTACAAGATCGAGCGTCGGTGGTCGTCTGCTCCACCTGCCGCCTGTCCGCCGACCAGCGGGAGGATGCGGAAGGCCGCCGCGGCGGCGCTCTGCTGGTGGAAGCGATGCGCGATCTTCAGGCGCAGGAGTCCGCCTACGCTGCCGTCGCCGTGCAGGACATGCCCTGCCTCTTCGCCTGCCAGCGCCATTGCACCGTGCATGTGCGTGGACAGGGCAAGGTCGGCTATGTGCTGGGCGACTTCACGCCCGATGCGGATGCTGCCCGCGCCATCCTCGACTACACGCTCCGCCACGCCGCCAGTGAGGAAGGCGTCGTGCGCTATGCCGACTGGCCGCAGGGGGTGAAGGGCCACTTCATCGTCCGCACGCCTCCCGAAGGCTTTGTCTGCACATGATCCGCTTCGAGGACAGAGCCGCCTTCGACCGGGCGCTCGACCGACTGCCGGAGCCGGATGGGAGCGCCATCGAAGCCTCCGCCGCCCGCCAGGCGCAACTCACCAAGCCCGCCGGGTCGCTAGGCCGCCTGGAGGAAATCGCGCTGTTCATGGCGGGCTGGCAAGGCAGGGAGCGTCCGCGCGCCGACCGCATCCGCGCCGCCATCTTCGCGGGCAATCATGGCGTTGCAGCCCGTGGCATCAGCGCATTCCCCCCAGCAGTAACTACGCAGATGGTGGCGAATTTCCAGGCAGGAGGCGCAGCGATCAACGCGCTCGCCGCCTCCTGCGGAGCCGAGCTTTCCATCGTCCCGCTCGACCTCGACCGCCCGACCGCCGACATATGCGAAGCCCCGGCGATGAGCGAGGCGGAATGTCTCGACGCGCTCAACGCTGGCGCGGCCGCCGTGACGGCAGGCACCGATCTGCTGTTCGTTGGCGAAATGGGCATCGCCAACACCACGCCCGCCGCAGCCCTTTGCGCTCAATCCTTCGGCGGCCTCTCCCCGGACTGGATCGGCAGGGGCACCGGCGTCGATGATAACGGCTTGGCGCGAAAAGCGGATGCCGTGGCAAAGGCCCTCGCGCTCCACGGTCCCCATTGCACCAGCGCCTTCGAGACGCTCCGCCGCCTCGGCGGGCGTGAGATCGCCGCCATGGCCGGAGCAATCCTCGCCGCCCGCCACCTGAGCGTGCCCATGCTGCTGGACGGCTTCATATCCAGCGCCGCCATCGCCCCTCTCGCCCGCGACAATCCGGCCATCACCGCCCATTGCCTCGCCGCCCATAATTCGGCGGAAACAGGCCATGCCCGGCTCCTTCAGGCACTCAGGCTGAAACCGCTGCTGCAGCTCGACATGCGTCTTGGCGAAGGGAGCGGCGCTGCCGTCGCCGCACAGATCGTCCGTTCGGCGCTCGCCGCTCATGCCGGCATGGCGACCTTCGCAGAGGCCGCCGTAGCAGGCGCGCTGTGAACAGCTTTGCCCTCCACCTGATGCGCCATGGCGCGCCGCAAACGCCGGGCCTGCTGCTGGGCCATAGCGATGTGCCGCCTGATCTTGACGCCATGCAGCCCTGCCTCGAACGCGCCCGCGCCGTCGACTTCGCGCAAGTCCTCAGCTCCGACCTCGGCCGCGCCAGCAGCCCCGCGGCACTCATCGCTGCAGAGCGCGCGGTGCCTCATCACGCCGGCGCCCGCTGGCGCGAATTGCATTTCGGCGCATGGGAAGGGGCCGAGCCGGCCACGCTTCCCACGTCGGACGTGGGCCGCTTCTGGGACGCACCAGACGAAAACCCGCCACCCGGAGGAGAGCGCTGGTCCGACCTGCGTCTCCGCGTCGAAAGCGCGCTCGCTACCATCGACCAACCCACGCTGGTCCTGAGCCATGCTGGAACGATGCGCGCCGCGCTGACGCTGCTCTGCGGCTTCACTTACCGCCAGTCCTGGGCGATCGATCTGCCTTACGGCGCCCTGGTGTCCCTGCGCGTCTGGCCCGAAACGCAAAGCGCACAGATTAGCGGATTGGTCACATGAGGCGGCTGATCCTCGCCCTGCAACTGATGACCAGCCTGCCGCTCCCTCCTGTCAAGGCGGACGAGACGGATTTCGCCGCCGCCATCCGCTGGTTCCCCGCAACCGGGTTCGCCGTGGGCGCAGCAGCCGCAGCGGCAATGACGCTCGGCCTGAGCGTCGATTCTTGGGTCGCCGCCTTGTTCGCCCTGCTCGCCTGGGTCGCAGCAACAGGCGCGCTCCATCTCGACGGTCTCGGCGACATCGCCGATGGCGCAGGCGCGGTGCATGGCGACCGGGCCAGGCTCTCCGCCGTCCTCGCTGATCCCCATATCGGCAGTTTCGGCGTCGTCGCCATCATCCTCCAACTGCTGGCAAAGTTGATCCTCCTGCGGCTGTGGGCGGAACAGCTCCCCGCATGGGGCCTGATCCCGCTCGCTGTGATCGCGCGCATCGGCCCGCTGGCCTGGACGCTTTGGCTCCCACCGTTGCATGAAGGATTGGCCAGCCGCTTCCGCGAAGGCGTGAAACCCGCCCACCTCGTTGCATGGTCGGCGCTGGCGCTCGCGATATGCCCGCTCTTGCCTGCGCTGGGATCCGCCGCGCTGCTGATCCCGCTCTGGGCATGGTGGCTGCGCAGCCGTATCGGCGGTATTTCGGGCGATGGTCATGGCGCAGGGATAGAAGTAGTCGAAAGCGCGCTGCTCGCCGCTCTGGTATTCGCCCGATGACCGACGTCTTTCGCTGGCATGGCGGCCGCCTCGCGCAAGCCCGCGCCCATTATGGAGCGAGCGTTAAGCGCTGGATCGATCTTTCCACCGGCATCAATCCGCAGCCTTGGACTGGCTTCACCCATATCACACCCGATTGGCACGCTCTTCCTGATCCTGCCGCGCTCGCCGACCTGGAATCCGCCGCCGCCCGCCATTTCGGGACGGACCCAGCCCATGTCTGCGCGCTTCCAGGCAGCGAGATCGGCCTCCGCCTGCTCGGCACACTGCTTGACCGTCCCGGTTGCCACCTCATCCCTTCTTACCGCACGCATGCCGCCGCCTTTCCTAAATCTTTGCCGCTCGTCGCGCCGGAGGATGCGCCGCCCGGCACGGCATTGCTGCTCGCCAACCCCAATAATCCGGACGGCCGTCTTTTCCCCAGGGCGCATATGCAGGCGCTGCTCGCCCATCAGGAAAAGCGAGATGGCTGGCTGATAGTCGATGAAGCCTTCGCCGACTGCGTCCCCGAAGCAAGCATCGCAAATGAAGTGGCGCAGGAGAGGCGCCTGATCATCCTGCGCTCCTTCGGCAAGTTCTTCGGTCTTGCCGGTCTGCGCCTCGGCTTCCTGATCGCGCCGCCCGCGATCATAGCGGCGTGCCGTCAGATGCTCGGCGACTGGCCCCTCTCGGCCGCAGCGATCGACTTCGGCCGCGCCGCCTATCGCGACCGGGCCTGGATCGACCAGACCGTCACCACTCTGCACGGCCGTGCCATCCAGCTCCACCAACTGCTCACCCGCCACGGCTTAGAAACGCAGGGCGGTTGCCCGCTCTTTCGCCTCATAGAGACGCCGAACGCCGCCGCCTTGTTCGACACACTCGCGCGCCAGGCGATCCTGACGCGTCCGTTCGAGGATCATCCAAATTGGCTCCGCTTCGGTCTGCCCGCAGACGCGGCCGCCATGGCCCGGCTGGACGCGGCCCTTGGTTGAACTCACCGCCTTGATGCTGGACGCCGCATTAGGCTGGCCCCAGCGGCTGCACGCCCGCATCGGCCATCCGGTCGGCGCGTTTGCCCGCATCATCTGGGCCTGCGAACGCCGCTGGAACCGCCCAGGCCGCTGGCGGCGTCTAGGCGGCGTTGCTACGCTATTGCTCCTCCTCTTCACCGCTATCGTCGGCGCATGGCTTGTCGAAACCGCGATTTACCATCTGCTTGGCCGCTGGGCCTGGGCCGGTCTCGCGCTCGCAGCATGGCCCGCGCTCGCGCAACGCAGCCTCTTCGATCATGTCTTCCCCGTCATAAGAGCGCTCGAAGCAGGCAACCTCCCCGCCGCTCGCAGAGCCGTCAGCCTGATCGTCGGCCGCGACACAGCAGCCCTCGACGAAGCAGGCATTGCCCGCGCGGCCATTGAAAGCTTAGCCGAAAGCTTCTGCGACGGCGTTGTCGCGCCGCTCTTCTGGCTGTTCGTCGGCGGCCTGCCCGGCATCTGGGCCTATAAGGCGGCAAACACCGCCGACAGCCTGATCGGCCATCGGGAAGAGCCCTTCGCGGCTTTTGGCTGGGCGGCGGCGCGGTTCGACGATCTGCTCAACCTCGTTCCCGCACGCCTTTCGGCTGCCCTCCTCTGTATCGCCGGGGGCGGGGGCTGGCGCATCCTCGGCCGCGACCATGCCCGCCACGCGTCTCCCAATGCGGGTTGGCCGGAAGCCGCCATGGCAGGCGCGCTCCGCATCCGGCTCGCTGGCCCCATCCATTATGACGGCGTGTCCCACGATAAGCCCTGGATCGGCGGCGAAGGGAGGGAGGCGACGCCCGCCACCGCGCGCGCCGCGCTCGACCTCTACATCCGCGCTTGCGCTTTGCTCTGGCTAGTGACCGCCTTGATCGAAGGAGCCCGCCTATGACCGCTTTCCAACGGCTTTTCGTCCTGGGTGGTGCGCGCTCGGGAAAGAGCCGCCATGCTGAGGCGCAGTGCGAAGCCATGCCCGGCACGCTCAGCTATGTCGCCACAGCCGAGCCATTCGACGCCGAAATGACGGCGAGGATCGCCCACCACCGCGCCCACCGCAGCCCCCGCTGGCAAAGCGTGGAGGCCCCGATCGATTTGCCCGCCGCCATTCGCGGCGCCCACGGGTCCGGCGCGATCCTGGTCGATTGCCTTACCCTCTGGCTCTCCAATTTGCTGTTGGCGGAGGAGGATATCGCCCCTTGGATCAGCGCGCTTATCACCGCGATCAAGGAATGCGCCACGCCGATCGCGCTCGTCAGCAATGAAGTTGGCTTGTCCATAGTCCCAGAAAATGGGTTGGCCCGGCGGTTCAGAGACGAGGCGGGCCTGCTCAACCAACATGTCGCGGCGGCTTGTGACAAGGTGCTGTTCGTCGCGGCCGGTTTACCCATAATTCTAAAACAGCACGGGCGTTCGGCACAGACCTTTTAAAAACTGCATCATAGTATAGAGTTACTTTGCGGGCCAATGGGAGGGGACTGAACGATCATCGAAGCGGCCTTTTCCTATTCCAAATGAAGGAGGCCGGCTTCCCTGTTTGCCTGAATAGACCGAATAAATTCATTGCGCGAATCGACAGGGTGATATTTGGGTGCGACCGGCTTGTCTGTGGTCGAACGGATCAATATGGGACGGCCCAATAATGCGTGGAGGGGTTTTATGGGAGCCAGCGATCATGGCAGGGACGATATGTCCCGGACCGGGGGAAATCGGAAGACCACCAGTGTCTCGACCGGATGGCGGTTCCTGGACAGGGGATATAGCAAGTGAACGCTCTTAATGCAGATTATCTGTTCGTCTTCATTTTGGCGGCTTTTGTCGGCTTTCAGCTGATCAAGAAGGTGTCGCCGCTGCTGCACTCGCCGCTGATGTCGCTGACCAATGCGATCGCGGCGGTGGTCATCGTGGGGGCGATTACGATCACGGGTGAGGAAGGCGCGACGCCGCTCGCCAAGACGTTGGGCTGTGTGGCGGTGTTCTGCGCGACCGTGAATCTGGTCAGCGGTTTCATGATCACGGACCGCATGCTCAAGATGTTCAAGCCGCGGGGGAAGTAACCGATGGACGCTTTCGTTCCTTTCGCGGCGATTGCCGCATCGACCCTGTTCATCCTCTCGCTGATGTGGATGAGCCATCCTTCAACGGCCCGGCGCGGCGTGCGCGCGGGCGAGATCGGCATGGTCATCGCCATCATCGGCGCTCTCGTCCAGCATGAGGTCGTCGATTATAATCTGATCCTCATCGCCATGGTGGCAGGCGCGGCCGCGGGTATCCCGATGGCGCTGCTCATGCCCATGACGGCCATCCCGCAGCGGACCGCGATCTCCCACGCCTTCGGCGCGCTCGCCGTCGGCCTCATCGGCGCTGCCGAATATTACAAGCATGCTCACGCCGAATATGCGGGCAGCTTCGTGCTGTGGGCGCTGATGTTCGAAATGGCGCTGGGTTTCCTGACCTGCACCGCATCGGTCATCGCTTTCGCCAAGCTGCAGGAAATCATGGGCAGCCGTCCTGTGTCCTTCCCCGGCCAGCGCATCGTCAATGGCGCGGTCGCCCTGGGCGCGCTCGTGATCGCGATCATGCTTGCGCTCGACCCGACGCAGACCTGGCTGTTCCCGGCCTTCGTCGCGCTGGCGCTGCTCTTCGGCATCCTGCTGGTCATCCCGATCGGCGGCGCGGACATGCCGACCGTCATCGCGCTTTTGAACAGCTATGCGGGTCTCGCGGCCAGCGCTATGGGCTTTGCGCTCGGCAACAAGCTGCTGATCGTCGCGGGTGCGCTTGACGGTGCGTCGGGCTTCATCCTCGCGGTCATCATGTGCAAGGCGATGAACCGCAGCTTCGCCAACGTCATGTTCGGCGGCTTTGGCAATGTCGTGGCGGGTGTTGCTGGCGGCAAGGACGATCGCGTCGTCCGCTCCGCCTCGGCTGAGGAAGCCGCGATGCAGCTGGAAAATGCCAGCACCGTCGTCATCATCCCCGGCTATGGCATGGCCGTCGCCCAAGCGCAGCACAAGGTCAGCGAACTATACCAAGCGCTCACCAAGAAGGGCGTGGACGTCAAGTTCGCCATCCATCCGGTGGCGGGCCGCATGCCCGGCCACATGAACGTGCTGCTGGCCGAAGCCAATGTGCCCTATGAGCAGCTGGTTGACCTGGACGACATCAACCCCGAACTGCCTCAGGCAGACGTGGCTGTCATTATCGGCGCGAACGACACGGTGAACCCCTCGGCGCGCGACGATCCCAAGAGCGCGATCGCGGGCATGCCGATCATCGAAGCGGACCGGGCCAAGTCGGTCTTCGTCATCAAGCGCTCGATGAACGCTGGTTTCGCCGGGATCGACAATCCGATCTACTATAACAGCAACACCCAGATGCTGTTCGGCGACGCCAAGGATATGGTCGGCTCCATCGCCAAGGAACTGAGCGGCGGCAGCGGCCTCCACTAAGGCGCGCTTTCCCTCACCGGCAAAAGAAAAGCCCGCTGCCCCTTAAGCAGCGGGCTTTTTCGTGCGCGCTAAATCCGCCTCATCGGAACATGGGGAGGGGATCGGTCATCGTGGGGAGGGCGGGCGCTAAACCTCTGCCATCCGCTGCAACTGCATTCCAATCATTCCCTCCCATCTCGCGCTGCAAGGAGGCTGGGTGCGCTGCTCCATCACCCCAATACAAAGTGCCGACAATGACACTTTACCCTCCGGCAAAGTGTCATCCGCGACAAAAGCGACCAATTCGCCGCGCAAGGGATTCACATTGGCCCCCACTTGTGCTTGATTCATCCCCGTTATGTTTCATGGTTCGATCAAGCCCCGTTCTCCCGGCGCTGGCGATCTCTCCGCCCTGCTGGACCGGCTTGCCCATGCGAGCACGCGACCACGCTACGCTTTCATGCTGCTGACGCTGATCGCCGAAGTCGCCCGCCCGGACGGCAGCGCCGGGCCGCTGGTGGCGAAGGATGGGACCGTGCAGCCGCTGCGCGACTGGCTGTGCGATGCGTTGACCCCCATGGGCGGGCGCGATCCGCGCCGCCTGGCGCTGGCCGCACGGCTACGCGCGGAGCTGGCGGGGCAGGGGGCGTTGCCCGCCGACCCGGACGCCGCGAGCCTCGCCGTCGAGGAACAGGTGAAGCTGCGCGTTCGCGCCTCGGGCAAGACCAATCTCAGCCGTGCCGTATCTGAAATGGTCGCAGCCGGCCTCTTGCGCCGCCACTATCAGGGCTATCGCGTCGATCATCATAATCGCGGCGCGCAGCGGCAGGCCGTTTACACGCTGACCGGCCTCGCTTGCATTTTGATCGCGCCCGCGACGCCGATCCCCGTGCCGCCTGTCGCGCCTCCACCCAATCGCCCACGCCAGGGCGAACTCAGCCTCTAGGGCCAGCCATCCCCACTGGCGTAACGCCTTTCCGCTTGGCTTTTGCCTGACAAGGGCAGACACTCCCCTTCTCGAACTAGCAGCGTCGGGTCCTGAGTCTCCGTTTTAGGGAGATGGTTATGAACAGCGCGATGCCCCGCGGACCTGACAGCACTCCTTATCTGCCCAACAGCGGGAAGACGCGCGCAATGGATCAGCTCACCCCGCGTTACCGCCACCTCACGCGTCGACGGCTGTACGCCTGGCCCGACGCAACATTCCCCCTGTCACGTCAAGCATCGGACTCTGCCGCCACCAGCGCCTGCGGCCAGGGCACCACCCCGTCCGCGCATATCCGGCAGCCCGAGATTTGGTATCCCGTCCCACCCAACGCTGCAGCCGGCCAGCCGGAAGCGCCCACGCCGCTTCGCACGCCAACCGCCGCGCAGCGATGAAAGCCGCGACGTGCATCGAGGCGCAATGCGTCCCAGCCTTTCGGCGCCTGGCCGCATTGGCTCCGATCGATCGGCAAGCGGACGTAGCACTTTCCGGCGCTTTAATGCGCATGCGTAGCATCAGGCCGGGACAGGAATTGATGGCCTATGGTGCGCCCGTCTCCGGCCCCTTGATTATCCTGAGCGGTTGGGCGGTGCGCTCGCGGATCCTCGCTGACGGACGGCGGCAGATCATGAGTTTCATCTTGCCCGGCGACCTCATCGGCAACTGCCGCCAGCGCTGCCCATTATCCGTATCCAGTATAGTGGCGCTCGGCTCTTTGACGTTGTGCCCTGGACCGATTGCCATTCCGGCGCTCGACCAAGTCTATGCCGTCAGCCATGCGCTGGACGAAGCCTATCTACTGGCCCAGATCACCCGCCTTGGCCGCCTCAGCGCGGAGGAGCGGCTGATCGATCTCATGCTGGAATTATATGAGCGGCTGTCGCTCTCCGGCCTCACCGCCGATGACGGCTTTACCTGGCCGCTGACGCAAAGCGCCCTTGCCGACGCCCTCGGGCTGACACCCGTCCACGTCAACAGGACGCTGCAGCACTTGCGAGGGCGAGGTGATGTAACCCTGCGTTCGGGCCATCTGCAACTGACGGACCCGTATCAGCTGGCCAAACGGGTCGGCCATATAACAGCGCGCGTGACGGGCAGCAGCGAACTGTCATGACCAGCGCTGCCGATAGTCGGCAGACCGGCAGGAAAGGGGCCATCGCACCAAAGCGACGGCCCCATTCTCGAGAGATTTAAGCGGCCGGCTCTGCCGGAGCCGGCGCAGCCTTCGCCCGCGGCTTGCGCGGAGCCTTGTCGGCCTTCGGCGCTCCCTTCGGCGCAGCACCGCCAGCCGCATTGGCGGCAGGCTTAGCAGCAGCCTTGGGCGCTGCCTTCGCGGGCTTCGCCGCCTTCGCCTTGCTCGCCGGAGCCTTCGCGGCGCTTTGCGCAGCAGCAGGCTTCGGAGCAGCCTTCATATCCGCGTCCGCCGCCTTGGGCGCAGCAACCTTCTCTCCCGCACCGGCAGGCGCAGGCTTGCGGCCGAGGCCCAGCCGGGTAGCGACCGCGCGGCGCGCTTCGGAATAGCTTGGCGCAACCAGCGGGTAGGATTTAGGCAGATTATAGCGAGCGCGATATTCGTCGGGCGACAGGCCATGGGTCGCCAGGTGCCGCTTCAGCGTCTTGTAAGGCTTCCCATCGATCATGCTCAGAATATGTTCCGGCGACGATAGGCTTTTGCGCGCGGAAACGGCGGGCGTATAAGTCGCCGCCTGCGCTTCGGAAGCACCTGCCGCCGGATCATCAGTCAAGGCGGCGCGGGTGGTGCGGATCAGATCGGCCAGGCTTTCGCTCGGAACCGAATTGTTGGAGACAAACGCACTCAATAGCTCAACCGTGAGCGTCGTGATGTCAGGCTGCGGATTTTCAGACATTGGCGCGCTTCTCCACACAGAATAACGAGGCGGACCTTCTGCGCTCTTTGCATTCAAATGTAAATCATCTTTGCCGATGGCATTTAGCGCATATCTGTCCCTTTGAAGGACGCTTCTGATTTGTGGCGGCTGTCATGACCAGGTCGAACAGCTGATATTGATAAACTCGACTATCGACATGATGGAGCAAGATGTCGATCGAGCCGGGGCCTTGCGACTATTGTGGCGCGACTGGCGCGGCATCCGCCTTATCCTGCCGTCCTGCCTGAGAAAGCCCGCTAACAAAAAAAGGCCGGTCCCGAAGGACCGGCCAGCTGAGTTTTTAGGAGAGGATGCCTGAAAGGCAGGGGCGCCTCTGGCCCACCTCGCTTCTCCTGACAATTGTTTTGATCGGCGGCTCGATTGCGTGTCACGCAATCGTAATATTTGACGGCGCCCGCTTCCTCAAGAAAAAGGGCGGGCGGCCATTTTAGCCGTTCAGCTGGTCCTTGACCGCCTTGGCAGGCGTGAAGGTCAGCTTCTTCGAAGCGGCGATCTGGATAGCTGCGCCGGTTGAAGGATTGCGGCCTTCACGCGCCGGCTGATCCTTGACCTTGAACTTACCAAAACCGCTCAGCGAAACTTCTTCACCCTTGGCGGCGGCGCCAGCGATGGCCGCAAACACACCATCAACATATTTGCGAGCATCGGCCTTGGTCAGGCCATGTTCAGCGGCGACGGCTTCAGCGAGGTCGGTATTGTTCATGGATCGTCTCCCTTTCGTGGACGACGGGTCTTAACCTGTCTCTGCGCGCGCAACTAGGGGGGTTTTTGCCGATTAACTCATATTTTCGGCCCAGATTCGGTATATTTGAGGGCCTCCTGACCCTTTCACCGCCCTTGGCGGCTCCGATTCTCTTTTCCGAATGCCATCCTAAACCCGTTCCAGGAGGCAAGATCATAGGCCCCAAGCGGATCACATCGGCGTTGCAGGACAGCTTAGGGCCAAGGACAGGAAGCCACTGCTCGTCCTGAGTAGCCAATCTGCACGTGTTGAGATGGCGTATCGACGGCCAGGCGCGCAACGATGCGCCAAGCGTCTTCGACCCTCAGCGCTACAATCAAGTTCAGCGCCCAAACAACCGTCCACTCAGCGCACCGTCGTTCAAGACCACCCGCGCTGCATTATGCCCTGGCGCGCCGCTCACCCCGCCGCCGGGATGCGTGCCCGCACCGCACATATAAAGCCCCTTCACCGGCCCGCGATATGCCCCGTGGCCCAGCACTGGCCGCGCTGCCCACAATTGGTCCAATGTCATCGCGCCATGCATGATGTCACCCCCGGCCAGCCCGAATTTCCGTTCCAGGTCCAGCGGCGACAATATGTCCTTCGCAATGACTGATCGCGCAAAGCCGGGCGCATAGTCGTCCACCGTCGCGATCACATCATCCGCGGCCGCCTCGCGCGCCTCGTCCCAACTGCGGCCGTCAGGCAGCTCGGGCGCGAATTGCTGGCAAAAGAGGCTCGCCACATGGGCGCCCCGCGGGGCGAGGCTGTCGTCGATGATCGATGGGATCAGCATCTCGACAATCGGCTCGCGCGACCATCCCCGCGTCTTCGCATCGGTAAAGGCGCGATCCATATAGTCCATGCTGGGTGCAATGATGATCCCGGCCTGCAGATGCTCGCCATTGCCCGGCAGGCAGGAAAAGTCCGGAAGCGCCGACAGCGCGACATTCATCCGGAAACTGCCCGATGCCGCCCTGAACCCCCGGATGCGCTTCAGGAAATCGACCGGCAGATCGTTTGCCGCCATCATGCGCTCATAGAGCAGTTTCGGCCCGACATTGGCAATCACCGCGCCGCCCATAACCTCCTCGCCGCTATCCAGCCGCACGCCAACGGCGCGTCCCCCGTCGACCAGCACGCGCGCTACCGGCGCATCCACGCTGATCTCCACGCCCATGGCCTCCACCACCCGTGCCATGATCTGCGTGATGGCGCCCATGCCGCCCACGCAATGGCCCCACGCGCCCTTCTTCCCGTTCACCTGGCCAAAGACATGGTGCAGCAGCACATAGGCGCTGCCCGGCGTATCGGGCGACGCATAATTGCCGACCATCGCGTCGAAGGCGAAAGCGGCCTTCACCGCTTCGCTCTCAAACCAGCCATCCAGGAACCCGCGCGCGGATTTCAGAAACAGGTCCAGCACGTCGCGCTTCTGCTCCAGCGAAAGCGCGCCGACGCGCCGTCCCTGCGCCAGCGCCCCCATCACCATCGACAATCGATCGCCCGCATTGGGCGGAACCTTCAGCATCATGTCGCGCAAAAGGTCCGCGACCACCTCTAGCGCATCCAGATAGGCAGGCAGGGCCGCCGCATCCTGCGCGCTGAACTTGGCGAACTCAGCTTGGCTTTTCTCGAGCCCCCCGCCGACTTTCAAATAGCGTCCATCGGGCTGCGGCAGAAAATTGGCGATCGGCCGCTCGATCACCCGATAGCCATGTTGGGCCAGCCGCATGTCGGCAATAACTTTGGGGTGCAGCAGGCTAACCGTGTAGCTGGCCACCGAATTACGGAAACCGGGGTGGAACTCTTCCGTTACCGCGGCCCCGCCAACAATATGCCTTCGCTCCAGGATGCGCACCTTATATCCCGCTCGCGAAAGATAGAAGGCGCACACCAGTCCATTATGCCCACCGCCGATGATAATGGCGTCATAACGCTTGCTCATGCGGCGTTTGCTCCCCTCCTGCGTCGGGAGGGGGCGGGGGAGGGCAGGCCCGATCCATTAACCTCCGCTCGTACCCTGTTCCCCAAAAGATCCGGAAACATCCGCCGCATCCGCGCAAAAAAATGCCGCAGTGCCACCTCTTCCTTGCTCAGCGGACCCATTGCATAACTACGCGATCCCAGCCCCGCCTGCACCCGCTCAAGCAGGGTGGTGTCCTCCGCATTCACCCGCCGGTTGATCCGCCAGTTCAGATAGCGCGCCGCCTTCATCTCGCGCCGCCCATCCGGCGCGGCATAGGCGATCTCCCGGATCAGCGTCTGCGTCGGCGATACCGGCAACCACTGCATGAAATCGATCTGATCGGGATAGATGTCGAAGGCTATGTTCGGCCAAAGCCTGATATAGGTCCAAAGCCGTTGCCGTTCGGGCGGCAGATGCGGTATTTGGGGCAGGAAATGCTGATAGGCGCGCTCGGTCGGATTGCCCGAAGGCTTCGTCCTGATCGTCCCGCTCATCCGGTCTGCATGCTCGGTTGCGTCGACCGCATAGCTCTCGCCCATCAGCCGCTTGAGCCCCGGATGCGCTACCCCGACATGCAGCGTGTCGCAATAATTTTCGCCGATGATCTTCCAGTTGACCGCCCTCGGCCGCAACGTCTCGCGCCCCAACGGCCGCAGTTGATCGAAGCGATAGGCGGCAATGTCGTCAGCATAGGGGGCCAGCATCTCCGCCACTGAAGGCCCGCCATCATCCTCCAGCCGGACGAACAGAAATCCGTGGACATGCTCTACTTCGAGGGCGCTCAGGCCAAGGCGCTCCCTGTCCAACTCGCCATAGCCCGCTCTTCCCGGCACCGCGGTCAGCTGCCCGGCATTGTCATAGGTCCAGCCATGATAGGGGCATATCAGCTTCTTCGCGCACCCCTTCGCGCCATCCATGATCCGCGCGCCCCGGTGGCGGCAGACATTGGTGAAGGCCCGAACCGCGCCATCATCGCCCCGGATCAGGATGATGTTCTCGCCGATATAATCGAAGGTCAGATAGTCTCCGGGCTCCAGCAGATCGCTCTCATGTCCCGCGATCTGCCAGGCTGGGCGAAATATGCGGGCAATCTCTAGCGCAAAGAAGTCCGGGTCCCGATAAGTCCAGGCTGGCAGGCCCCATCCCTCCAGGTCCATCCCGATCCTCCCTTTTGCCGAACTTATACATGTGTATAACAGCTAGGGCCGTTCAGACAATTTTATTTCGCTATTTCACTCGCTACTTTGGCATACCGCCGCGCCAATCCAGCACAAACGATCAACTGAATCTGGTGGAACAGCATCACCGGCAGCAGGATCGGCCCTGCCGCACTTGCGGGAAAGAGCACTCCCGCAATCGGCACCCCGGTCGCCAGGCTCTTCTTCGACCCGCAAAATTGCAGCACCACCGCATCTTCCCGCGATAGCCCCAACACCCGTCCCAGCCCCCAGGTGAAGAGCAGCACCACGATCAATATCGCGATGGACAGCAGCGCCAGCAGCAGCAATTCTCCCCGCGAAACCTTGTGCCACAACCCCTCGACCACAGCGGCGCTGAAGGCGGAATAGACGATCAGCAGGATCGACGCCCGATCCACTCGCCCCAGCATCGCCCGGTGCCGCTCCACGAACCCGCCGATCCACGGCCGCGCCAGATGGCCCAGCAGGAATGGTAGCAACAGTTGCAGCACGATCCCTTCCACCGCCGACAGGGAGATCAGGCTGCCCGTCCCGCCGCCCATGTTCTTCTGCATTAGCAGCGCCACCAACAACGGCGTCAGCACGATCCCCAGCAGGTTGGAAAAGGACGCGCTCACCACCGCCGCCGCCACATTGCCCCGGGCGATCGAGGTAAAGGCGATCGACGACTGCACCGTTGAAGGCAGCAGCGTCAGGAACAGCAGTCCCGCCCGCATCGGCGTCGGGATCGCCTCCACCTGTTGCGTTGCCAAGCCGATCAGCGGGAACAGCGCGAAGGTCGTCCCCAGCGTCGCCAGGTGCAGCTTCCACGCCTTCGCCCCGCTCCAGATCGCGTCACGCGACAGCTTCGCTCCATGCAGGAAGAACAGCAGTACGATCCCTGCGTCGGCGGCAATGCCGACTATATGCGCCTCTTCACCCCGCGCGGGAAGGAAGGAGGCCAGCGCCACCATTGCAATCAGCAGCAGCAGGAAGGGATCGGCAATTTCCCGAAGACGGCTCATACGCGCGGCTGTAGGCAGTCTTGCAGGAAAAGGATAGACGCTGGCCAATGGTCAGGCCACGGAGACGATCATGAGCGATGCAATTGAACTGATAGAAGAGAGTGGCGTCCTGGAGATCCATATCGATCGTCCGGACAAGAAAAACGCCCTGACCGCCGCCATGTACCATGCCATGACCGCCGCCCTTGCCGACGCCTCAGGGCGCTCTGATATTGGCGCAGTGCTGATAACGGGCAGGGGAGGCGCCTTTTGTGCGGGCAACGACCTTAAGGATTTCACCCAAGGCCCCCAAGGCGGTGAAGCCGCCTTCGCCTTCATCCGCGCCATCGCGAGCTTCGACAAGCCGATCGTCGCCGCTGTTCAGGGCTTGGCGGTAGGTGTCGGCACGACCATGCTCTTCCATTGCGACCTTGTTTATGCGGCGCCCGACGCGCGCTTCATCATGCCCTTCGTCAACCTGGGCATCGTGCCGGAAGCGGGCTCCAGCCTGCTCGCGCCCGCCACCATGGGCCATGCGAAGGCTGCCGCTATGCTGCTCCTCGGCGAGCCGATGGACGCGGAAACGGCCGATCGCTCTGGGCTCGTCACTGCCATCGTCCCTGCCGACGCTCTGCTGGACCACGCCCGCGCAAAGGCGGCGGCTCTCATGAGCAAGCCGCCCCAGGCGCTCGCGGCCACCCGGCGCCTGCTGAAAGGCGATCCGGCCATGCTGCTTCAGAGGATCGATGAGGAAGCCAGGCTGTTCCGCGACATGCTGGGATCGCCTGAAGCGCAGGAAGCCTTCGCCGCTTTCTTCGAAAAGCGCGCTCCTGTTTTCCGCCGCGGTTGAACCGGCGCAGAGGCTCCGCCAATAAAAGATGGAAAAGGGAGAAGGCGGATGAGTGAAGAGGCCCAAGCCATGTCGGAAACCGCGCCCACGGGTAGCCGCTTCACTCTGCTGGAGCCGCTGCGCCAGCGGACCTACCGCACGATCTGGATCGCCAGCCTCTTTTCCAACTTCGGCCAACTGATCCAAGGTGTCGGCGCAGCCTGGCTGATGACGCGCCTTACTTCCTCGCCGCAGATGGTTGCGCTCGTGCAAACGGCCATCATGCTGCCGCTGATGCTGGTCGCTCTACCCGCCGGAGCGATTGCCGACATGTTCGACCGCCGCAAGGTTGCGCTCGCGGGCCTCGCCTTCGCCTGCGCCATGGCGATCTGCCTCACACTGCTGGCCTGGGCCGAACTGATCTCTCCCTGGATATTGCTCCTCTTCTGCTTCCTGATCGGCGCAGGCGTCGCGTTGTTCGCTCCCGCTTGGCAGGCGTCTATCGGCGAACAGGTCAGCGAGGAACATTTGCCTGCCGCCATAGCGCTTGGTTCGATCAGCTATAATGTAGCGCGCAGCTTTGGCCCGGCTATAGGAGGCATCATCGTCGCCGCGCTGGGGGCGATGGCGGCCTTTGCCGCCAACGCGCTCTTCTATTTGCCCTTGGTCCTGGCCTTCCTGCGATGGGAGCGCGCCCATAAGCCTTCCCGCCTGCCGCCCGAGCGGATCGACCGTGCGATCGTCTCAGGCATCCGCTATGTCGTGCACTCGCCGCCAATCCGCGTCGTTTTGATACGGACGCATGTCGTGGGTCTGGCAGGCGCCTCCGTGTCGGCATTGACGCCGCTGATCGCAAAGGATCTGCTGCAGGGGACAGCGAGCACCTATGGCCTGTTGCTGGGCGCTTATGGCGTGGGCGCGGTGCTGGGCGCGATGGGACTGGATCTGGTGCGCCAGAGGCTTCGGCTTGAGCAGGCGGCGCGTCTCCTGGCTGTCCTATTGGGCGCGATGATCATCCTTGCCGGGATCAGTACGCACGTCGTCCTGACCTGCGGCGCGTTGATGGTGGCGGGTGCGGCCTGGATGATCCTGGTTGCGCAGTTCAATGTCGCCGTCCAGATGTCCGCCCCCCGCTGGGTCACGGCCCGTGCGCTCGCCTGCTATGGTTCAGCGCTGACCGGCGGTCTTGCGATCGGCGCATGGGGCTGGGGGTCTGTCGCCGCGGCGGTCGGGACGGGGGATGCGATGGTCCTTTCCGGGACCGCAATGGCCTTGAGCGCCTTGTTGGGCTTCGCCATTCCCTTGGCTCGATCCCTGCCCGATGGACTGGAACAAAGCATATTGACCCATCAGCCACAGGTGGGTCTGGCCCTTACCCCCCGCAGCGGCCCTGTTGTTATCGAGATCGACTATCGGGTCGATAGGGACCAGGCGCGGGATTTTTACGCCGCCATCCAGAAATTGCGCAGCGCGCGGCTACGCAGCGGCGCATTTGGCTGGTCGTTAGCGCGCGACATCGCCGACCCGGAGCTATGGACCGAACATTATCACTGCCCGACATGGGGCGATTATCTTCGCCAGCGCGACCGCATGACGATCGCGGACCGCCAGATGGAGGACACCGTCAACATATTCCACAAGGGTGGCAATGAGGGGCGGGTCCGGCGGCGGCTTGAAAGGCCGACGGGCTCCGTGCGGTGGCGCGCAGACACGCCCGATCGCCGGGACGAGGCGATCGATATTTTTCTCCCCTAGATCATGGGGATAGGGGCATGGTGTGCAGCTTTCGTTGTGAATATCGGCGAGCGCGTTAGAGTTCGCCTGTTTCAATGTTGGAGAGCGGCATGCCAAGGCAGGCAAAACGGACGGTTGGGCGTCCCCGGAGGCTGACTCTGGACGCGATCGTCGATGCGGCCTGTGAAGTCGGCATTGCGAAACTGGAAATGAGCCTCGTCGCCGAAAGACTGAACACAGGCGTAGCGACGCTTTACGGCTATGTGCGGGGGCGCGACCATCTCCTTGAACTGGTGGCTCAGCGTCTGGTCGGGCAGGCGCTCATCAAGGATGAAGGGCAAAGCTGGCAGGACATTCTGCGCGAGCATGCGACAATTACATATCGGCTGTTTCGGTCGCTGCCGCATCTCATCACCAATCTGATGGCCAAGGAACCCGAACAACACAATTTCGATTATTCCCGCCGGGTATTGGGCATGCTGGAGGCCAGGGGCATACCGCCGTCGACCGCCGTCTACGCCTATGTCGAGATTAATCAGGTGGTCATCGGCGCGGCGATCAGCATGATGCGACGGGAAGCACTGGAAAGCCTATCCGTGGATGATGAAGGGCGCCACGTGCCCTGGCCTGACATCCTAGGCGATTACCGTCCGACATTGGAACGTATCATTCTGGGCTACGAAGCGGATTTAGGCACCATCGCTATTACTCCGATTACCGTACCTGAATAAGACGGGCTCCAGTGCCGGAAAAAGCCCTTTCACGATTTTCTCCCATTTGGGAGGTTTGATGATTCGCGCCTTCTGTCATTCGAAAGGTCGAAAGGCTGGAAAGACGATGACAGATAGCAAAACGCTCACCCACCTGGCGCGCCTGGAAGCGGAGAGCATTCATATTTTGAGAGAGGTTGTGGCCGAGGCTGAAAAGCCGGTCATGTTGTATTCCGTGGGCAAGGACAGCGCCGTGATGCTGCATCTGGCGCGCAAGGCATTTTATCCCTCGCCCCCGCCATTCCCCCTGCTCCACGTCGATACGACCTGGAAGTTCAAGGCGATGTACGAACTGCGCGACCGCATGGCGCGTGAAAGCGGCATGGAACTCCTGGTTTATCATAACCCCGAAGCCCAAGAACGGGGGATCAATCCGTTCGACCATGGTCCGCTGCATACCGACATGTGGAAGACCGAAGGTCTGAAGCAGGCGCTCGACCTCTATGGTTTTGACGCGGCATTTGGCGGTGCACGCCGCGATGAAGAGAAGAGCCGTGCCAAGGAGCGCATCTTTTCCTTCCGTACGGCGTCGCATGGCTGGGACCCGAAGAACCAGCGGCCGGAGCTGTGGAACCTCTACAACGCCAAGAAGAACAAGGGCGAGAGCATCCGCGTCTTCCCGATCAGCAACTGGACCGAGCTGGACATCTGGCAATATATCCACCTTAACAATGTGCCGATCGTGCCGCTCTATTTCGCGCAGGAACGACCGACCGTGGAGCGTGACGGCATGCTGCTGATGGTGGATGACGATCGCTTCCCGCTGCAGCCCGGCGAGGAGCCTGTGATGCGGTCAATCCGCTTCCGGACGCTTGGCTGCTACCCGCTGACCGGAGCTGTGGAAAGCACGGCGCAGACGCTGCCTGAAGTGATCCAGGAAACGCTGCTGACCACAACGTCCGAACGCCAGGGCCGCGCCATCGACAAGGATGCAGGCGGCGCGGGCATGGAGAAGAAGAAGCAGGAGGGGTATTTCTGACCTGAGCCGTCATCCCAGCGACCCGCAAGGGCGGCGAAGCCAACGCTGGGATTTCAGGCCACCAGAACCTTCCCAAAGATCAACGAGATGCCGGCCTGCGCTGGCATGACGGGACAAGATCAATGACCGACACACTCGACGAACCCATTTACAAGACCGATGCCCTCATCGCCGAAGATATCGACGAATATCTGAAGGTGCATGAGCACAAGACGATGCTGCGTTTCATCACCTGCGGGTCGGTGGACGACGGCAAGTCGACCCTGATCGGCCGCCTGCTTTATGACAGCAAGATGATCTTCGAGGATCAGCTTGCCGCGCTGGAAGCGGACAGCAAGCGCGTGGGCACGCAGGGGCAGGAAATCGACTTTGCGCTGCTGGTCGATGGCCTCGCCGCCGAGCGCGAACAGGGCATCACCATCGACGTGGCCTATCGCTTCTTCGCCACCGAAAAGCGCAAGTTCATCGTCGCCGATACGCCAGGCCACGAACAATATACGCGTAACATGGTGACGGGCGCCTCGACCGCTGACCTCGCCGTTATCCTGATCGACGCGCGCAAGGGCGTGCTGACGCAGACCAAGCGCCACAGCTACCTTGCCCACCTGATCGGCATCCGGAACATCGTACTGGCCATCAACAAGATGGACTTGGTCGATTATGACCAAGCGGTCTATGACGGCATCGTCAAGGATTATACCGAATTCGCTCGCTCGATCGGCATCCAACATTTCGTGCCCATGCCGATTTCGGGTTTCAAGGGCGACAATATCACCGGCCCGTCGGAAAACACGCCCTGGTACAGGGGCCCGGCGCTGATGGCGCATCTGGAGACCGTCGAAGTCAACAGCGCGACCGATGCGGAAAAGCCCTTCCGCATGCCGGTGCAGTGGGTGAACCGCCCGAACCTTGATTTCCGTGGCTTTTCCGGCCTGATCGCGACCGGCACGGTGAAGCCGGGGGACGCCGTGCGCGTGCTGCCTTCGGGCAAGACCAGCACGGTGACGCGCATCGTCACGCTGGACGGTGATCTGGACGAGGCGGTTGCGGGGCAGTCCGTCACGATCTGCTTTGCCGACGAGATCGATTGCTCGCGCGGCGACGTGATCGCGCTCGCAGACAATCCACCCCAGTCAGCCGACCAGTTCGAAGCGACGATCGTCTGGATGGCGGACGAGGAAATGCTGCCGGGGCGTCCTTATTGGCTGAAGGTAGGCACGCAAACTGTCACCGCGACGGTGCAGCAGCCCAAATATCAGGTGAACGTCAACACGATGGAGCATCTGGCGGCCAAGACGCTGGACTTGAATGCCATCGGTGTCGCGAACCTTTCGACCGACAAGCAGATCGTGTTCGAGTCCTATGAGCAGAACCGGACGCTTGGCGGCTTCATCCTAATCGACAAGATCACCAATGCGACCGTGGCTGCGGGTATGCTGCACTTCTCGCTGCGGCGGGCGCAGAATGTTCATTGGCAGGCGACCGACGTTACCCGCGAGTTCCATGCGGGGCTGAAGAACCAGAAGCCTGCGGTGCTGTGGTTCACGGGCCTGTCGGGTGCGGGCAAGTCAACCATCGCCAATCTTGTCGAAAAGAAGCTCGCGCGGATGAACCGCCACACCTTCCTGCTCGATGGCGACAATGTCCGCCATGGCCTCAACAAGGACCTGGGCTTCACCGATGCTGACCGTGTGGAAAATATTCGGCGCGTGGGTGAGGTGGCGAAGCTCATGACCGACGCGGGCTTGATCGTCATCACCGCCTTCATCTCGCCCTTCCGTTCGGAGCGCGAAATGGTGCGGCAGATGATGCAGCCGGGCGAGTTTGTCGAAGTGCATATCGACACCCCGCTGGCCGAAGCTGAGGCACGCGACGTCAAGGGCCTTTACAAGAAGGCGCGGGCTGGGGAGCTGAAGAACTTCACCGGCATCGACAGCCCCTATGAGCCGCCAGAGGATCCGGAAATCCGCATCGATACCACTGGTATGACCGCAGACGAGGCCGCCGACCTCATCATCGCAAGGCTGATCCCATGAGCCAAGAGATGAGCGATGGCGATCTTGCCGCGCACCTCGCCGAGGTCGCAGGAAGGATCCTGATCAACGTCCGCGAATCCGGCCTGTTCAGCGCCAAGGCGTTGGGCAAGGCGGGCGACCAGACGGCGAACCAATTCCTTGTCCATGCCCTGCGCGAAGTGCGTCCGGAGGACGGGCTGCTGTCCGAAGAAGAGAAAGACAATCCCGACCGGCTCGCCAAGAGCCGGGTGTGGATCGTCGATCCGGTCGATGGCACCCGCGAATATGGCGAAGAGCGGTCCGACTGGGCGGTGCATGTCGGCATGGCGGTCGATGGTGAGGCCGTGCTGGGCGCGGTCGCACTGCCGGGCCTGGACCTCACCGGCACTGGCACCGGGACCGTGCTGCGCTCCGATCAGCCGCGTCCGCTGCCGCCTGCGCCCGAAAAACTGCGTATGGTCGTATCGCGCACCCGCCCCGCCAAGGAAGCGGTGGCGGTGGCCGAACGGCTCGATGCGGAGCTGGTGCCCATGGGGTCGGCAGGCGCGAAGGCGATGGCCGTGATATTGGGTCAGGCGGACATCTACCTCCATTCGGGCGGCCAATATGAATGGGACAGCATGGCTCCCGTCGCGGTCGCGCAGGCGCACGGCCTCCATTGCTCGCGCATCGACGGCAGCCCGCTCGTCTATAACCAAAAGGACGTGTATCTGCCCGACCTGCTGATCTGCCGGAAGGAACATGCTCAAAATGTCTTGGGCCTGATCGCGGAGGTACGGATCGACGCCTGAAGAGAGGAACGTGGGATGAGCGTGCTTGAGCCGTTCGACTATGCGCATGACGGTTTAAAGCTGTCGGGCCGCCTCGCGCGGCCCGCCGGTCCTGGCCCTCATCCTGCCGTCCTGGTGATGCATTCGGCTCTTGGCCCCGACCGGCAGACGGGTGAGCGGGCACAGGACCTGGCGAAACTCGGCTATATCGCGCTCGCCACCGACCTGTACGGGCTCGGACTCGCGGGCCCCGACCTCGACTATATGCCGCTATTCCAGCAATATCAGGAACAACCCGATCTGCTGCGCGGCCGTATTCTCGCCGGATATGAAGCCCTTCGCGCGCTCCCAGAAGTGGACGCAGGACGTATCAGCGCGATCGGCTATTGCTTCGGCGGCCAATGCGTACTGGAACTGGCGCGCAGCGGTGCCGACGTGCGATCCGTCGTCAGCTTCCACGGGCTGCTAAGTACCGCCCGGCCAGCCCAACCTGGCAAGGTAAAGGCGCAACTGCTGGTCCTTACCGGCGCGAAGGACCCCTTCGTCCGCGAAGAAGATGTCCGCCGCTTCCAGGAAGAAATGACTGCAGCGCAAGCGGACTGGCAACTCACCATCTATGGTGAGGGCTACCACTCCTTCACCGCCCCCGAAGCGGCGACGTTGAATTTCGAAGGCATCCGCTACGATCCGCTGCTCGACCGCCTGTCCTGGGCCCAGGCCACGGCTTTCCTCGACGCGACGCTGAACAGGCCCGCTACCTAGTCAAGGCGAACTGCACCGATACCGTCGCGCCCAGCGTCAACTCTCCCGGCGCGACCGGGCTCGGCGGCGGCGGCGGAGCAGGCGGCGCGCCAGCCATCCGTCCCGTCACGAAGATGGGCTGAGGATAATAGCCGCCGCCTTCACTGATCGACAGAATGCGTGAAATCCGCAAGCCCGCAGCACGCGCATAGAGTTCGGCGCGCGACCGCGCTTCCTTCACCGCCTCGACCCTTGCCTCGTCAAGCGCCGCCTTGGGCTCATCCAGCGTGAAGGACGGCCCATCCACCTGATTGGCGCCTTCCGAGACCAGCGTGTCGATGATCCGGCCCATCTCGCCTAGCTTGCGCACCCGCACCTGAACATTGTTGCGCGCCTCATAGCCGATGATTCGGGGAGGCTGTGGTGTAACCGGCGCGACATAGGGTTCGCGCGTCATGCGGGCGCGGATTTGCGCTTCCTGTTCCGGATTGGAATATTGCGGCTGCAGCGAAAGCGCCGACGTCTGGATGTCGCGATCCGCGATCCCCGCCCGCTTCAACGCTTTCACGACGTCATCCATGCGCGTTGCATTGGCGGCTAGCGCCTGGCCGCCTGTCTTGCCTTGCGTCACCACGCCCGCTGAAAACATGGCGACATCGGGCACGCGGCGGCTCTGCCCTTCTCCGCTGACGACCAGCAATGTCTCCTCAGGCGTCAGAACCGGGCTCGCTGTCGGAAGCTGCGCCTGGACCGCCGGAGCGACGCTTGCCGCAATGACCAAAAAGGCAAAGCTTTTCATCGGCATTTTCTCCATCATTGTCGAAGCGCAACGTGTGTGTCCGCTTCCGGTTGCAAGGCTTCTTTCATCCATCGCAACTTCGTCGCCCTGCTCGCGTTGAGGGGTCGGAGGCGTGATGAAGATGATGCGACAATCCCCGGCGGGCTGGCTGACCGTCTTCGCTCGACTAGGCTTTGCGGCGAGAGGCTTGGTCTATCTGCTGATCGGCGTGGTCGCGATCGACGCAGCGCTAAACGGCGGGCGACCGAGCGATAACCAAGGGGTAATGGGAACAGTCGCGGATGCGCCCGGCGGCCAATTGTTGCTGCTTCTCTGCGCACTCGGATTTGCCGGTTACGCCTTTTGGCGGCTGACCGAAGCGGCGCTTGATCCCGAACATCGCGGACAAAGCATGAAGGGCAAATTCGAACGCGCCGGCTATGCCTTGAGCGGCATCATTCACATCGGCCTCGCGGCTGCCGCGGTCAGGCTTGCCACGCGCAACTCCCCTTCTCCCAATGGCGCGCCAGGCGATGAAGCCGTCCAGGACTGGTCGGCATGGCTGATGGAACAGCCTGCCGGACCTGTGCTCCTGGGACTCGCCGCGCTGCTGCTGTTCGCGACGGCGGCCGCGCAGGCGATTAAGGCGTATAGGGCGCGGTTCGATGAGCTTGCAGGCGATGTTCCGGCGCCTGACAAGGTGCGTTTGTTGGGCCGCGTCGGCTATGCCGCGCGGGCTCTCGTCTTCGCCCTCATGGGCTGGTTTCTGCTGAACGTGGTCATCCATCATAATCCGGAAGAGGCAGGAGGATTGGGCGCGGCGTTGCGGCATCTGCGCGCGCAGGATCACGGACCCTTGCTGCTGCTGGCCGTCGCGACGGGTCTTGCGCTCTTCGGTGTCTTCAGTCTGGTGGAGGCGCGCTACCGTCACCTCCGTGTCGTCACGCCAAGGATCTGAGCCTATCCCTTGCTTTTGCGAGCGCTCGCCTCCGCCCCGCTGGCGAACCATAGCGCGATCGCCCATCCTCCGACCGTGCAGCCGCCGAACCAGATCAGCCACATCGCCGCGTCTCCGGTGAGCGCGATCAGCAAGCCCGGCACCGCAGCCCCCAGCATATGAAAATAGCGTCTCGCCTTGCCATGACCTTCGCTCAGCCCCGCAGCTCGTCTGCGCTTGGGGTCGCCAAGCGCAAGCAAGAGGATGAAGATGATAGAGGCTAGCGTGGCGGCGAACGTCAGTGCGGTCATCATTCGGCGGCCTGGAGGAACGCAGGCTGACGAGCGATCCGCTCCGCCCGCCGCGAAGCGACCCGCGCAATTACCCAGCCTCCGGCCAGCAACAGCGCGCTATCGACCGCAGCGATGATCGGTTGCCCCTCACGGATTGCAACGCCCCAGCCCGGACCTCCCATGAGCAAGCGCAGCAACGGCAGGCCAAGCAGCAGAACGCCGATCGCGCCCTCCATCAGCGGCGCGAGCTTCTCCCGATCACGCAAGAAAAAGCCGCCAAGGATCGCCGCTGCTGACGCAATCAGGAAACCGGCAGGCGTCCAGAACAACGCCTGTCCAGACGATGTGGTGAGGAAAAATGCAGCAACCGTACATAGTAGCGCGAACGGCAGGCCAAGTCCGATAATCGTCACCAGGCGATCGAGCCATCCCAGCGTTCGCGCTTCGATCGCTCTCCGTACGACCCAAAGGCGAAGGCCGGTCAATGTCACATAGCACATCGCAAAGCCCAGCCCGAACCAGATCGCTTTGGAGAGCAGCCCCGCGAAATTGCCGAAATGCAGCGGCGACATGATCGCGGCGAGTGTGCCCCCTGCCGATGGCGTCGCGCCGATCAACGGCTTGACCTGTTTGAAACCACCGTCCGCTCCATCATAGAGCAGGCTGATCGGGACAACGCCGCTTTCCTCGGGCGGATGAAAGGTCGTGACCTTGGCGTCGGCCCGCCCGAAATTCTCGATCGTGACGAATGTGGGGATCTCACCCGTCCGATGGATCGCATCGCTCGTGATCCGGTCAAGGCCGCTGGTCGCCGCAGGCCGTGGGTCGGGCTTACCCGGATTGCCGAACACTGTGTCGTTGAGCGCCTGAACATCGCCGCCAAAGGCGGCCATGGCGACTATGGGCACCCCGACCGTTCCAAAGAAGGAGAAGAAGCTGCCGGTGAAGGCGAGGATGAAGGCGAAGGGCAGGCTCCATGTCCCGGCAACACTGTGCCGGTCCCGGTTGAAGAGCACCGGATTGGCCCTGGGCCGCAGGGTGAAGATATCCTTGAAAAGATGCCGGTGGATCATCAGTCCCGAAATCGCCGCCACCAGCATCGCAAGGCCCAATATGCCCGTCAGCAGAAGCCCCCAGGGGTTCGGGATGTGCAGCCGCACATGCGTATCGACCAGGAAATGGCTCAGCGCGTCATCATTGTGCGGGCCGAACACTTCTTCGCCGGTTCCGCTCTGCCGGTCCACCACTCGCCCGTCGCGATCGACCTGATAATAAATACCGCGGCTCACAAATGTGCCGTCGGGATCGGTTTCGTGCCGATGGAAAAAGGCGCCCAGCTCATGGTCGCCGACTTCGAACAGATCGACGCCTTCATGATATTTGGACGGCGTCTGTGCGCCCAGACTTTCCACGGTTTTGCCGATCGGCCGTTCAAAGGCTGAACTAGTCGATACGTGACCGGCGGACCAGGTGCCGATCTCCTCCGCAAACACCGCCGCCGTGCCGGTCAGGATCACGGCATAAAGGACCAGCCCCAGCAATATTCCCGACCAGCCATGGACCGCGACCATCAGCTTCGCTTCATTCTTGGGGAGATGGATCATTTGCCTGCCACCTTCGCTGCTGCCGTACGGTCGAGAAACTTGTGCGCGAGCAGCCCTCCGTGGCTGACCAGCAGGAACAGCGCGACAAGCGCGATGCGGCCGACGCTGCGATCAAGGCAGGCATGAAAGAAGAGCGTCGCCCAGATCAGCGGCGCCGCCACCAGCGGCAGGACCAGATTGTCGATTCCCGCCCGTCCGCCGGGCAGCCACAGTGCCATGCCCGCCATCACGACCACGGTGACCAAAACCGCACCCGGTCCGGCAAGCAGGATGCGGCTCCAACGGCGGCCTGTTCCGGGGATGACTTTCCTCATCATCGGCCCCTTCATAGAGCGACAACCATATGATGCAAGTCATTAGCATTAAGGGGGGGGGCGCTAAGTCACTTTCCCCACGCCCTTTTGCTTTGCCGACCCTTCCTGATATGCGGCTTCATCGACCGCGGAAGGAAGGTATGCGCTTCATGAAGATGCACCAATTGCGCGCCTTGGCGGAGATCGTGAAGGCAGGAAGCATCCAGCGGGCAGCGCGGGCGATGAACCTGTCGCAACCAGCGCTCAGCAAATCGGTCCGCGAACTGGAACGCCAGCTTGGCGTCCCCCTGCTGGTGCGCGGCGCGACCGGCGCGACGCTGACCCCGTTCGGCGCGATCCTGTCGAAACGCTACGAAGTCATGCAGAAGGAGTTGGACAAGGCGCGCGAGGAAATCGACTGGCTGAAGGGCACGCTGGGCGGCCGGCTGCTGGTCGGCATGTCCCCGCCAGCCGCCGGGGCCGGAATGGCAAGCGTTTTCGCCAGCTTCCGCCAGCGCCAGCCTTCGGTGGAGCTGGAACTGCTGGAACTGCGGCCTGCGCAAATCTTCGACGCGGTGCGCAGCGGCGTCATCGATCTTGGCATTGTCCATCATTATGGCGCAACGGACGTCGCCGGGCTGCAATGCGTCACATTGAAGAGCTATCAGACGGTCCTCGCCATCGGCGGTCATGACCCCGCGCTCCCGCAGTGCATCGAACAGCTATGGGATCGGGAATGGATCACCAGCGATCTTGCCGATCATGCCGACGGCTATATCTCGGTCCTTGCGAGCCGCCTGGGCATTGACCCGCCAAGCCGCCTGTTTCGCTGCACCTCCATCGCGGTCTATTTCGAACTGGCGGAGCAGCCCCAACTGGTCAGCCACTGGGCCGACAATATTAGCCCCTATCTCGACATGAAATTCGCGTCCGGTGCATTGACCAGGCTGAACCTTGGCATCGACCTGCCCGCCATGGACATCACGCTGGTTTATAAGGATGACGAGCTTCTATCTCCGGGAGGCGCGCTGCTGACGAAGATCATCCGCTCCGCCTTCGACCTTTAGAAGTCCGCGCCGATCACCCTGTAGAGCGCTATCCGGTTCTGCAACAATTCAAGGTCGGTCGCGATGGCGCTGCGCCGGGCCGAATAGAGCGATCGCTGGTTGACCAAAGTCGTCAAGAACGGGTCGATCCCCGCCCTGTAGCGCTGCTCGGACAGCGCATAGGCTTGCTCATTGGAAACGACCAGCGCCCGCTGCGCCCGCTGCTGTTCCCCGATCGTCCCCGCGCGCGCCAGGGCGTCCGCGACTTCCCGAAACGCACTTTGGATCGCCCCTTCATAGCTGGCGAGTGCCGCGTCGCGCTGCGCCTTGCTATACTGAATATTGCCGCGCACCCCGCCGCCGAAGATCGGCAGGCTCGCCGAAGGCGCAGCTGTCCAGCTGAAAGCGCCACCGCTGAACAGCGATGAGAGCGCCGAGCTCGCCACCCCGATCGCCGCCGTAAGGCTGATCTTCGGGAACATCGCCGCCCGCGCAGCGCCGATATCGGCATTGGCCGCTTGCAGCTGATGTTCGGCCTGCAGCACATCGGGCCGCTGCAGCAATATATCAGACGACAGGCCAGCGGGCGCCCGCGCCGTCGATCCGATCAGCGCGCCGAGCGAAACCGGCAGCAGCGCGTCTTCCACGGGCGCCCCGGCGAGCAAGTCGATCGCGTTCCGATCCTGCGCCACCTGGGTGACCGCCGCCGCGACATCGGATCGCGCCTGTTCGACGATCGTCTCGGCCTGATGAACATCCAACTTGCCCGACAGGCCAACGCCA
This sequence comes from Sphingobium sp. EP60837, assembly GCF_001658005.1. Classification (NCBI taxonomy): domain Bacteria; kingdom Pseudomonadati; phylum Pseudomonadota; class Alphaproteobacteria; order Sphingomonadales; family Sphingobiaceae; genus Sphingobium; species Sphingobium sp. EP60837. The sequence goes on from NZ_CP015987.1 coordinate 897,618, forward strand.
TTCAGCGAGCGGGTGAGCGTCAATGTCCGCTCCGCACTGGCCAGCGTATCGCGCGAAACGGCAAGCAACTGCTGATCGGCGGCCAGGGTCGCATAAGCGCTGGCGGTTTCGGCAACCAGTGCGATGCGTGCGGCGTGCGCCCCTTCCTGCGTCGCCAGATAAGATTGCAGCGCCGCTTCGGACAGGTTGCGCAAGCGCCCGAACAGATCGATCTCAAACGCGCTGAACCCCACGTCCGCGCTGTAGCTGTCCTGCCGCTCACCATTGCGGCGGCTGAGCGTCGCGCCTGCGTCAGCGCTCACCGTCGGCAACTGCGCAGCCCGTTGGATGCGATATTGCGCCCGCGCGGCCAGCACATTGGCCAGCGTGACGCGCAGGTCGCGATTATTGGCGAGCGCGCGCTCGATCACAGTGCGAAGGCGCTCATCACCGATCACCCTATTCCAGGGCAATCCGGCCTTCTGCGCCGTATCCTGTGCAGAATAAGCGGGACCCCTCGGCCAGGCAGGAGGCACTGGCGGTGCCGGTCGCTCATAATTCGGCGCAAGGTTGCAGGCGGCCAGCGCGGCCGTGCAGCTCAAGAGGGCAAGGCGCTTCATGCCGGCACCTCCGTTCCAGCGGCCGGTGGCGGACTGTTCTTGTGCGTGAAGAAGCGCATGATCGTGAAGAAGAAGAGCGGCACATAGAAAATCGCCAGCAATGTGCCCGTCAGCATGCCGCCCGCAACGGCCGTGCCGATGGCGATGCGGCTCTGCGCTCCTGCGCCATTGGCGAGCGCCAACGGCAGCACGCCCGCGATAAAGGCCAGTGATGTCATGATGATCGGGCGGAACCGCAGCTTCGCCGCGTCCATCGCCGCGCTCATTGCATCCTTGCCCTGGCGGTAGGCAAGCTCGGCGAACTCGACGATCAGGATCGCATTCTTCGCCGCGAGGCCCATGGTAGTGAGCAGGCCGACCTGGAAGAAGATATTATTCTCGAGCCCGCGCGCCCACACCGCGATGACCGCTCCCACCAGGCCCAGCGGGATGACGAACAGAACGGCAAGCGGCACCGACCAGCTTTCATACAGCGCGGCGAGGCACAGGAAGACAACCAGCACGGACAGCGAATAAAGCAAGGGCGCCTGCCCGCCGGAAAGCTGCTCCTGATAGGAAAGGCCGCTCCAGCTATAGGTCGTCCCGGCGGGCAATTGCTTTTGCAGGCGGATCATTTCATCCATGGCCTCGCCCGAACTGGCGCCCGGCGCGGCCTGCCCCTGAATTTCATAGGATGATTGCCCGTTGAAACGGGACACGGTCGTCGGCCCCATTTCCCAGTGCGTCGTGGCAAAGGCGGAAAATGGCACCATTTCGCCCGTCGCTGCAGACCGCACCTGCCAGTTTTGAATATCCGTCGGCAGCGCGCGATAGGGGGCATCGGCCTGCATATAGACGCGCTTCACCCGGCCGCGATCGACAAAGTCGTTGATGTAGGTGCTGCCCCAGGCGGAACTCAGCACATCGTCCACATCACTCTGGGTAAGGCCCAGCACGGCCAGCTTTTCGCTGTCGATATCGACCTTCAATTGCGGCGTGTCCTCCAGCGTGGCGGCGCGCACGCCTGCCAGCAGCGGACTTTGCGCGGCGGCGGCGAGCAATTGGTTGCGCAGCGCCAGAAAGCGTTCCCGGCTAAGGGCGCCGCTGTTCAGCAACTCGAAGGTGAAGCCGTTCGATTGGCCAAGCCCGCGTATGGAGGGCGGCGTCATCGCCAATATCTTCGCGTCGCGGATGGCGGCAAGCTGTTTGGTGGCGCGCGTCGCGATCTCGCCCGCGCTGTTGGCCTTGCCTTTGCGATCCTCCCACGAGGTAAGGTTGATGAAGCCCTGCGCCGTATTCTCGCCCTGTCCGGCAAAGCTGAAACCTTGGGCAATGAAGATGCTGCCGACATTCTCGGCTTCGTCATTCAGGAAATAGTTGCGGACGCTTTCGATGGCCGCTGTGGTGCGCGAGGATTTCGCGCCCGCTGGCAGCGTCATCTGCACCATCACCTGTCCCTGGTCCTCGACCGGCAGGAAGCTGGTGGGCAGCCGCACGAAGAGCAGCGCGAGGACGCCCAGGATCAGCACATAGACGCCCCAGAAGAGCGCGCGCCGGTGCATCACCTGCTTCAACCGCAGCATATAGCCGCCGGTTACGCGGTCGAACCAGCGATTGAAGCGGCCCGGCCATCCCTGCTGCCGCCTCTCTTCGCTGGCGGGCTTCAACAGCGTTGCGCAGAGCGCAGGCGACAGGATCAGCGCCACTACGACCGACAGCAGCATGGACGACACGATGGTGATCGAAAATTGGCGGTAGATGACGCCAGTCGATCCGCCGAAAAAGGCCATGGGCAGCAGGACCGCCGACAGCACCAGCGCAATCCCGACCAGCGCGCCGCCAATCTCGCCCATCGATTTGATCGTCGCAGCGCGGGCGTCCAGCCCCTCCTCATGCATCAATCGCTCGACATTTTCGACGACCACGATCGCGTCATCGACCAGCAGGCCGATCGACAGCACCATGCCGAACAGAGTGAGCGTGTTGATGGAATAGCCGAATAGCGCAAGCACACCGAAGGTGCCGAGCAGAACGACGGGCACGGCGACCGCGGGGATCAGCGTCGCGCGCCAGCTTTGCAGGAACACGAACATCACGACGACGACTAGTCCGACCGCTTCGATCAGCGTCTGCACCACCTCCTCGACGGACAAACGTATGAACGGCGTAGTGTCGCGTGGGTAAGCGACGCCGTAGCCGTGGGGAAGGTTGGCCGACAACTCGGTCACCTTGGACTTCACCAGCTCTGCGGTCTTCAGCGCATCCGCCCCAGGCGCGAGTTGCAGCGCGACGCCGGAACCCGGATGACCGTTGAGCGCGGCCGATGAGGCGTAGCTTTCATTGCCCAGCTCAACCCGCGCGACATCAGACAGGTGAACCACCGACCCGTCGCTCTGCGTCTTCACGATGATATTGCGGAACTGCTCGGGCGTTTGCAGGCGCGCGCGGGCCCTTACCGTCGCATTGAGCTGCTGCCCGGCCGGTGCCGGATCAGCACCGATCTGCCCCGCCGACACTTCGACATTCTGCGCCCGGATCGCACTTTCCACATCGGATGGCATCAGCTTGACGGTGGCGAGCTTATAGGGGTCCAGCCAGACCCGCATCGCATATTGCGACCCAAAAATCTGCACCGCGCCGACACCCTCGATGCGCGAGATTGGATCCTGGAAATTATTGACCAGATAGTCCGAAATGTCGGTCTGCGTCGAACGATCGGTCTGATCGTAAAGGGCGACCAGCATCAGAAAGTCGGTTTGCGACTTGGTGACGGTAAGCCCCTGCTGCTGCACCGCATTGGGCAGGCGGCTGAGCGCCTGCTGCACCTTGTTCTGCACCTGCACCTGGGCAGTGTCGGGATCGGTCCCCTTCTTGAAGGTAACGGAAATCCGCGCCTGCCCATTGGCCGTCGAGGTCGAGGAGAAATACATGAGGCCATCGATGCCGGTCAGCTGCTGCTCGATGACCTGGGTGACGCTGGTTTCGACAGTGTCGGCCGATGCTCCGGGATAGTTGGCGTTGACGTTGACGGAAGGCGGCGCAATGTCGGGATATTGTGCAATCGGCAGCGACAGCATCGCTCCAAGACCGGCAAGCATGATGCCGATTGCGATGACCCAGGCGAAGATGGGCCGTTCGATGAAATAGCGGCTTAGCATCGCGGTCCTACTTGCCCCGGCCGATGACGGCCGCACGCACCGTGTCGCCGGGCTGGACCTTGTCCGTTCCTTCGACGATCAGCCGGTCACCGGCTTTCAGGCCCGAGGTAACGAGCCATTTGTCCCCGACTGCTTGCGCCGCCATGACGGTACGCTGCTCGACCTTGTTCGCCTTGGTAACGATCAGCGCTGTCGCATTGCCCTTGGGATCGCGGCTGATGCCCTGCTGCGGCGCCAGGATGCCCCCGGGCACCACCGATTGCGGCGCGACGACGCGCACGAACATGCCGGGCAGCAGCAAACTGTCCGGATTGGGGAAGCGCGCGCGCAGCGTGATCGTGCCGCTATTTGGATCGACGATCGGTTCGGCGAACTCGACCCGGCCTTCCATCGGATAGTCGCTGCCGTCGTCCAGCTTCAACCGGATGACCGCGCTTGCCGGAAGCGCCTTGCCCGCCGCAAGCGCGCGGCGCAGCGCTAGAAGCTGCGCGCTCGATTGGGTGATATCGACGAATATGGGATCAAGCTGCTGGATGGTGGCGAGCGGCGTCGTCTGGCTGGCGGTCACCAGCGCGCCGGGCGTGACCATCGAACGTCCGATACGGCCGCTGATCGGCGCCCGCACTTCGGTGAAGCGCAGGTTGATGCCTGCCGTCTGCAGCGAAGCGCGGGCCTGCTGTACCGCGGCGCCCGCCTGCCGCGCCGCCGCCACCACATCGTCCCGGTCTTGCGCGCTGACGGCCTCCGTTTGCCCCAGAGCCTGATAGCGGCGGGCCTTGGCCTGCGCCGCGACGGCGGTCGCCTGCGCATTGGCGAGCGCCGCCTGGGCCTCATCGCGCGATGCTCGGTAGAGCGACGGGTCGATCTGATACAGGGGCTGACCGGCCCGGACATAGGAGCCCTCAGTGAAAAGGCGCTTCTGAACGACGCCCGCGACCTGGGGTCGAACCTCCGACATCATGGTCGATGCCGTCCGGCCGGGCAACTCGGTCGAAACCGTCACATCCTGCGCCTGCAAGGTGACCACGCCCACTTCGACCGGCTTCTTCTCCGGCGTCTTCTTCTGCCCGCAGCCCGTCGCAAGTAGGCAAAGCGCCACGGCTGCTGTCGCATAGCGGGAAAGCGAATAAGGGGCGGCAGGGCGCAGCGGCATGGCGGCAGGCATTCCAAACATGTTCAGTGGTGCAGGAACTTCACCCGGCGCAGGGGGAGGAGGGGAGCGCCGGGTGAAGGACGGACCCGCAGCACTGACGCTTGTCAGACGGGCAGGAACCGACCATTCCTATTTGCCCCATGTCCTCCGTATTCATAGAGGCAAGATGTCCCATTGTGCATCGCAACATGTCCAATTGTATCCGAACGTATCAACCTGCCGCCACCAGAAGACATCTCTCCTCCCCCAGGTTATTTTAATTCCATGTTTCCTTCATTAAATCACCGCACCCCCCGTCTGATCGTCGTTGATGACGACCCGGACATCCGCGATTTGATGGTCGGACAGCTGCTTCAAGACCATTATGAAGTCCTGTCCGCAGGCAGCGTATCCGAACTCAAGGCAGCGCTCGCCGTTCAGCCAGTCGATCTTATCGTGCTGGACCTTAACCTCCCCGACGGCGACGGCCTCGCCCTCTGCCGCGAACTGCGGGGTCAGGGCAGCGATGTGCGCATCATCATGGTTTCCGCGCGGGGAAGCGCGATTGATCGAGTGCTCGGATTGGAGTTGGGAGCGGACGATTATCTGACCAAGCCTTTCGAACCGCGCGAACTTCTGGTCCGGATCCGCAACCTGCTCCGCCGGACGCAGGTCGATGGCGGTGATCGCCAGCGCGACAAGGGTGCGCGCCTTGCCCGTTTCGGGCCGTGGCGGCTAGACCTGTTCCAGCGGAGGCTGATCGCCGACGATGATCGCCTCGTCATGCTCTCTTCTGCCGAATTCCGACTGCTGTCCCGCTTCATCGAGGACCCCAATATCGTTCTTTCACGCGAACATCTGGTGCCGGAGCGGCGGGCGACGGCAGCGTTCGACCGATCCATTGATCTCCAGGTCAGCCGCTTGCGCCAAAAGCTGGCAAGCGCCCCCGGCGGCGAAGAGCTGATCCTGACGGTGCGCGGCGAAGGATATGTATTCGCCACCCCGGTGTCCTACGAATGATCGGATCGATATCGTCCCGCGCGCGGACTTTCTTCCGGTCGCTAGCCGGCCAGATTTTCCTGCTGCTCACGATCGGCATGTCGCTCGCGGCAATGCTCGCCCTGCTGGTCGCCGAACAGAGCCGCAGCCACGACTTTCAACGCTGGCGAATCCAGCGCGTCGTCGCCAGCGCCGAAGACATCGGGCACCGCCTGCAGCGAGATCCGCAGCGCGTGGAGGCCATGCTGGCGGCGCAGCAGATCATGGGCGCAGCCGCAGCGCCCGAAGGCATCGCCGTCGCTGAACCTGACGCGGCGCTGGCCAGTGCGCTCAGGGCGCGGTTCGGCCCGGCTTCAAACCCGGAAGCGAGCCAGGTTCCTACCGGTCTTTGCTTTCCCGCTCTGCATTATAATCCGTCGGAGCGTGCCGCTGGCGTCATCGATGCGCCGCGGCCCGATTGTTGGATCGTACGCTTCACCGACAGTACCGGAGCCCGCCGATCGATGGCGCTCAATCTGCCGCGTTTGGCGAGGCCCCCCAGCATGGTGGCAAACCCGCTCTACATGCTGCTGATCGTGATCGCCTCTGCTGGTCTGGCGATCATCGTGGCCCGCATTGTGGCGGAGCCGCTGCGCCGTCTGGAGCATGCGGCCGAAGCCTTCTCCGTTTCCCTTGACCCGGAGGAGATACCCGAAAGTGGTCCAGAGGAGGTGAGGGCGGCGCTATCGACCTTCAATCTGATGCAACGCCGCGCGCGCGCGGGATTCGCGGAGCGGACGCAGTTGCTCGCCGCTATCAGCCACGATCTGCAAACGCCGCTCACCAGGCTGCGTCTTCGTCTCGAGCTTGTCGAGAATGAAGAATTGCGGACGCGCCTGTTACACGACCATCAAGCGATGCAGACGTTGGTGCGGGAAGGGCTGGACCTCGCCGCAAGTACGGAAGCGCAAGAAGAATGGTCGGTCATCGACATCGACTCCCTGCTGGAAAGCATGGTCGAGGACGCGCAGGATTTGGGTGGGCCCTTGCGCTTCACCGGGGGCTGTGGAGGCACCGTACGCGTCAAGCCCAACGCGCTTAGCCGCTGCATCAGCAACCTTGTCAGCAACGCGATCAAATATGGTGGCAGCGCGGAAATCGGATGCTCGCGCCAGGGCGGGCGTGTCTTGATCTACGTTCGCGACCGGGGTCCCGGCATCCCACCCGATCAACTCGATCAAATGTTCGAGCCCTTCACGCGCGGCGCTGCGGGTCAGCCGGGCGGACGGCCGGGGACCGGTATCGGCCTGACCATCGCGCGCTCATTGGCGCTAACATTTCAAGGATCGGTCCGCCTCGCCAACGCAGAGGATGGCGGGCTGATCGCGATTATAGAAATGAAGGGCTGATCTCGACCCTGTGCGTCGCCAAGCGGTCCGCCTCCGCCGGATTATGCGTCACATAGACGATAGGAAGGCCAAGCTCGTCGCGGATGCGCAGAATGACATCGATGATCTCGTTACGTCGGGCAGGATCGATCGAAGCGAGCGGCTCGTCCATCAGCAGCGCGCGGGCGCCAGACAGCAGCGCCCGGCCGATCGCCACCCGCTGGGCTTCTCCGCCGGACAGGCTATGGGGCCAGCGGATGAGCAGATGCTCGATGCCAAGGAACACGACTACTTCTTCCAGGGACATCCAACGATCCTCCGGCAGAGCCAGTCGATAACCGTAAAGCAGGTTTGCCCGAACCCGAAGATGGGGAAACAAGCGGCCGTCTTGAAACACGTAGCCCAGTCGGCGGCGATAGGCAGGCCGGTCGATGGCCTTGGCGGCATCGAACAGCATGTCCCCGGCGATGGTCACATGGCCCTCGTCCGGCCGCAGCAGCCCCGCCATCATGTTCAGAACCGACGTCTTGCCTGCGCCGGATGGCCCGGACAGCAGCGTCAGCCCAGCCGGGGCGACGAACCGGGCCTCTATAAGATGCCCCCCCAGCCTTTTCCGAACATCGACATCAAAGGACATGGCCGTTCCGTTCCAATCGCAGGCGACGGCTGAGGGCTTCTGAAAGCAAGAGTGCGCCTAGCGACAGAGCGATGGAGATCAGTGCTAGACGCCAGACGGCCGCATCGGTGCCGGGCACCTGCAACGCACTATATATCGCGATGGACAATGTGCGGGTTTCGCCAGGTATGTTGGACACGAAGGTGATGGTTGCTCCGAACTCCCCGATCGAGCGGGCAAAGCCCAAGATGAAGGCGGTGGCGATGCCGGGCAGCGACAAAGGCAACAGGATGGTCCAGAAACTATAGGCGGGACTGGCCCCCAAAGTGCGCGCGGCATCTTCTATGCGGTGATCGACGGCTTCAATCGACAAACGTATCGCCCGTACCATCAGTGGCAGCGCCATGATCCCGGCCGCGATAGCTGCGCCGGTCCAGCGGAACATGACCGTGAGGCCGAGCCAATGTTCCAGCACGCTGCCGATCGGACCGGCTGGACCAAAGGCCATCAGCAACAGCCATCCTATCACCACGGGCGGCAGTACCAGCGGCAGATGCACGGCCGCATCGAGCAGCAGCTTGCCCGGAAAGCGGCCCCGTGCCAGCGCCCAGGCTAAAGCGAAGGCGAAAGGCAGCATCATGAGAACAGCGGCCAGGCTGACCTTCAGCGACAGGCGCACAATCTCCCACTCTTCAGCGCTGAGCAGCATCGCGCTTACCGTGTCCCAAAGCCATAGCGGCGGAAGATCGCTTTACCTTGAGGAGATAGCAGAAAGTGGCGGAAACCAGCGGCGTCTCGGTGAGTCGAGCGGGTCAGTAGCGCCAGCGGGTAGGTGATCGGCGGATGGCTGGCGGCGGGAAAGATACCCGCGATCCGCACCGATTTAGTCGCGCGGGCGTCGGTCTCATAGACGATGCCGAAGGGAACCTGGCGCCTTTCCACCATGGCCAGGGCGGAGCGCACATTTTCCGCTGCTGCAATCCGGTTGGATAGCGCGGGCCAGACGCCCAGCGTAGTTAGCGCCGCCTTCCCATATTTGCCTGCTGGAACGCTCTCAGGATCGGCCATGGCCAGTCGTCCGGCGCCTACTGCGCGGGCGAGCGGAAAACCGCGCCGGATCGAAATCCTGCTCCGCTGATCCGCTGGCGCAACCAGGACGAGCCGATTGGTGAGGAAAGAGACGCGCGTGCCCCGCATTACCAGCCTCTTAGCCGCCAGGGCATCCATCCACGGCTCATCTGCCGACAGGAACATGTCGGCAGGCGCGCCTGCTTCGATCTGGCGGGCGAGCGCGGAAGAAGCCGCGAACGATAGAACCGGGCGATCATGGCCCCGCGCGGCCCAGGCATCGGCAGCGGCCGTCAACGACTCCTGAAGGCTCGCGGCGGCAAGAACCAAAGGCCCGCGGTCACGCGCTATGGCGGGCTGACACGGGGCGGCCACCAGAAGGAGGATCAGCAGGTAAAGGAAGCGGCGCATAGATTGTCCAGCTGACAGGATATATTTGCTGCTATACAGCGCTTCAGCACCAAGGCGACGGGTAAATTCCCTGCCATGCCTTGAATATCACTCGCGCGGCAGGGAAAGTCGGCGGCGCTGCGCGGCAAGCGCTTCGCCGGCGAGTGGTGGTCGTTGCTTGGCGGCCTTGCCCTTGCGGAGACGTTTGCGGTCCTTCTCGTCCGGATCAGCCAGACGCACCTGCACGGCGGCATGCCCTTGCCGATCGATGCCCAGCAACTTGGCGGCTCCGCGCGACAAATCGATGATGCGGCCCGGGGCGAACGGGCCACGATCGTTGACGCGAACCAATATCGTGCGGCCGCTCGTCAGTTCCGACACTTCGACGTAGGAAGGTAGCGGCAGCGTCGGATGAGCGGCGCTGATCCCGTCAGGGCGAAATTTTTCCCCACGCGCAGTCCGATTCCCGGATTCATGTCCGTACCAACTCGCATAGCCGACTTCATCGTAACCGGGCTGTTCGGCAGGGACATAAGCGACTCCGCGCGCTGTATAAGGCCGCCCGATCCGCACCGGAGTGTCGGAAACAGGTTGATAGGAAGCGCAGCCGGCGGCGAGCAGCGAAAGGAGCGGGAGGAAGCGGTGGAGAGCTGGCATGGCTGTCCCATAACGTGGCGGCCAAGGCAGGGGCAATCCGCTTCCGCCACAAAGTCTTAACTCGCGATTTCAGGGCGGTAGTAGCAGCGCTGTGTCAACTCTCCGAAAGGCGATGTCGCTGTTGCTCCTAATGGTCATCCGACAGCATTAAGCGCAATGGCGGGCGTGGCCGCGCGAGCTAAGGTGGTCCTCAGCCGCGGGCGCCCGGGGAACCCGCGCTATTCGCAGGGTTCCCCCCAGATCCCTGCGAGACTGGGCCCGGCTGCCCCGACCATCATAAGTCGAAGGCATACAGCCGGGCCCAACTGTCTCGATATGAATTCCCGGGATGACGCGCAGGCCCCTTCAGGTCTTGGGGCGTAAATCCTTTTGCTGGTCCGCGTCGTCGATCGCCTTTATCAACTCATCGAAAGCGCCATCGCGAGGGATCGGGAAAAGTCGTGAGAAATTCTCGCCAAGCCGCCGAACATCGTCCTGCGTCAACAGTCCGATTGCGATAATAGGGTCACGGGTGTCCATTTAGACCCCTCCTGACTGGCGATAACGACGCAAAAGCCATCTGGTGCCAAGCTGTTGCGCTGGAATGGCAATAATCTGCTTTAACCTGTTGGATGTCTGCCGCATCAGGAGGTCCGCCACCTGGAACGTGCAGCGTCATATTTCTGACGCTCGCGTTCGGCGCGTTCTTCCAGTTGCTGGAAAGCTCGCGCCTGTTTTTCGCGCAGTTCCCGGATCTCCGCTTTAAGGCGCGCCAGTCGTTCTTCTAGCGCCGCCATAGCCGACTTCGCCGCATTCTGTTCCTGAACAAGGGCCTCTTCCACTTCGTCCAGCGCCTTGCGGCTCGGCTTGGACGGGGCGCTGGCTGTCTAACGCGTGTCTTGGCCTCCGTCTTTGTCGATGTTGTCTTCTTCCCCGGCGCTTGCTGCACTTTGTTGAGGGAGGCGAAATGTTCGGCTGCGCTGGCGCGTGGGCGCTTGATGACTTTGCCCGGCTCGGCGAGCGGATCTTTGATTAGCTGGGGATCGCTGACCTGCTCGGCAGCACCGCGTGCGAAGAGATTCGCATCGGCTCCCCACGCTTCCAGCGCAGCCTTCTGGCTCGGCGCGGCGACATACGCGTCGTAAAGCCTTTTAGGCTGTGAAATACTTTTAGAGCGCGAGCCATGCCGATTGAACGCTTCGGCTCGCTTCGGCTCGCTTCGGCTCGCTTCGGGATGCTTCCCGCGCCCATATTCGCGGCAAGTTGGGAAACTGGGTCGCACCGACGCGTTGGAGAGTGTCAGCAAAAAAAGGAGCAGCCGGTGCAAGAAGATAGGAAGAGCGGCCAATCGGCCGACCAACCAGCGGAGGGCCGGAACGACATTCCCGCACCTGAACGCGGTTCGCCGCACAGCGAGCCGGATCAGGAGAGCGGCGAAGCGGAGGAGAAGATCGAAAAAGGCGAGGTCAAGGACTCCAATCCCCTTGCGCCGCCGGTGAACACGCAGGCGGGCAGTTGATTGCGAGACTGAGCATGCTCCGCCCTGGCGTTCAGCTGCTGCTCTTTGTTTCCTCTGGCCAGTAGAGCCGCATTGGATTGTCGATCAGCAGCTTGCGCTGCAGGTCGGCGGTCGGCGCTATGCGCGGAATGATGTCCACCAATGCGCCGTCGTCCGGGATCGCCTTTTCCATGTTGGGATGCGGCCAGTCGGTCCCCCAAAGCACGCGATCCTGATAGTCCGCGACCAGGGGCGCAACGGCGCAGGCGAAATCGTCCCAGGGCGGCCCGTGGGGATCGAGCCGGTCGGGGCAGGTGACTTTCGTCCAGATATCTTCGCGGCTGTCGAGCAGCGATCGGAAGGCGCGCATGTCGGCACCGTCCGGCCCTTGAGACACGTCAGGGCGGCCCATATGGTCGATCACGATCAGGGTTGGAATGGCATTTAGGAAGGGGCGCATCTCTTCCAATATGGCCGCTTCGAAATAGACGACCACGTGCCAGCCGAACGGTTGGACGCGATGCGCAACCTCCAGGAACTTGTCCTTTGGGGCGTTATCGACAAGGCGCTTGAGGAAGTTGAAGCGTACGCCCCGAATGCCGCCTTCATGCAGCTTTTCAAGCTCTGCGTCACTGATAGCGGGATCGACCACCGCGACGCCGCGCGCCCTGCCGTTCGACTTTGCGATGGCGTTCAGGGTGGCGGCATTATCGGTGCCGTGGCAGCTCGCTTGAACAATTACGTTACGGGAAAAGCCCAGGCGATCTCGCAGGGCAAAGAGCATGTTAGGTCCTGCGTCTTCAGGCAGATATTTGGCCTTCGGACTAAAAGGAAACTGCGCCATCGGGCCAAAAACATGGCAATGCGCATCGACCGCGCCGGGCGGTGGCGTGAAGCGGGGGACGGACGGGTTGCAATGCCAAGAGACGATACGATCCGTCATGCGAAGACTTCCCCATCCATCAATTTGCGGGCCGTGCGCAGCATGGCGGCGCTGGCGACGTTGCCCTGATCGTCCAGTTCCATGACGCAAGTGGTTTCGCCAGTGGGATGTTCGACCGAGAGCGTCTTGCGGCTGCCTTCGGGAATGACGGCTACTTCTGCGGCGGGGGAGCCTTCGATGAGGCAGGCGGTGGCGACGCTGACGGCACCAAGAACCCCTATGGAGGCATGGGCCCGGTGGGGAATGAAGCTGCGCACCGTTATTGCTCCGCCATTGCGGGGCGGGGCGACGAGCATCATCTTGGGCACGGACTTTTCCCGGACATCGCCCAGGTTCATCCGCTCGCCGACAGCCAGGCGTATCTTTTCGATGCGGGCTTTAAGGATTGCGTCATTGTCGAGCGTGTCGCGGTCTTCATAGCCGGTAATGCCGACATCCGCGGCCTTCATGACAACGCAAGGCATGCCATTGTCGATCAGGGTGACAGGCACGCCTTCGACTTCATCGGTGGCATTGCCGGTAGGGAGCAGCGCGCCGCAGGAGGAGCCGGCCGTGTCGCGGAACTCCAGCGGGATGGCGGCTGCGGCACCGGGGACGCCGTCGATCCGGGCATCGCCATCATAGCGAACCCTGCCACCCGGAGTCTGGATCGTGGCGATGGCGATCTGGCCGCTATTTTCCATGTAGATTGCGACGCGGGTTTCGCCTTCTCGGGCGGCGACTAGGCCACGCTCTATGGCGAAGGGACCGACGCCCGCGAGAATGTTGCCGCAATTTTGTGCGTCGGTGACGATCGCCTGATCGACGAAGACTTGGAGGAAGAGATAGTCCACATCGACACCGTCGCGGGAGGACTTGCTGACGACCGCCACCTTGCTGGTCAGGGGATCGGCGCCGCCCATACCGTCTATCTGGCGCGGGTCGGGGGAGCCCATGACGCGCAGGAGGAAGGCGTCGCGGGCGGCAGTGTCTGAGGGCAGGTCTTCGGCGAGGAAATAGCCGCCCTTCGACGTGCCGCCACGCATCCACATGACGCGGGCTGAGCTTTGGTGCTCAGACATATTTCAGGCCCATTTTTTCAAGGCGCGGGCGCATATTGTAGATGTCGAGGCCAAGTTCCCCGGCAGCGAGGCGGGCGCGCTTGGCTTCTTCGGCGGCTTCGCGGGCTTGGGCTTTTTCGAGGATGGCGGCGGCGTTGGCGCGGGGGACGATGCAGACGCCGTCATCGTCGGCGATGATGACGTCGCCGGGATTGACGAGGGCGTTGGCGCAGACGACGGGCACGTTGACGCTACCAAGCGTCGCCTTGATCGTGCCCTGGGCGTGGATAGCTTTCGACCAGACAGGGAAGTTCATGGCGGTGAGATCGCGAATGTCGCGGACGCCAGCATCGACGACGAGGCCGCGGCAGCCGCGGGCTTGGGCGGAAGTGGCGAGGAGGTCGCCGAAATAGCCGTCGGTGCAGGGGCTGGTCGGGGCGAGGAGGAGGATGTCGCCTTCGCGAAGCTGTTCGATCGCGACATGGACCATCCAGTTGTCGCCGGGAGGGGCGGAGATCGTGACGGCGCTGCCTGCAATGCGGGCGCCGGGGTAGATGGGACGCATATAGGGGGCGAGAAGTCCGCTTCGGCCCTGGGCTTCGTGGACGGTAGCGACACCGCAATGGGCAAGGCCGTCGATGACGGAAAGGTCCGCTCTGTCGATGTTTTGGACGACTATGCCGGACATGATTTTCTTCCCTCTCCTGCGAAACCAGGAAGGAAGTGGCGAAAAGAATGGAGTTGCTCAAATTTGAACTGTGCCCTTCCTATTAGATTTTGCTAAGTCTTGTCCATGAATCCTGACCAGTTCAATATCCGGCACCTGGCTGCCATGGCCGCTGTGGTGGAGCAAGGGAGCGTCAGCCTGGCGGCGCGCGCGGTGAATTTGACGCAGCCGGCTGTGACGCAAGGCATTGCGAAACTGGAGGCGCAACTTGGCCTGACCTTGTTCGAGCGGCAGCCGGGCGGCATGGCCCCGACCGAAGCAGCGATCCGTTTCGCGCCGCGGGTCGAGGCGGCGCTGCGGCTGATCGGGAGCAGTCGGGTGACGGCGGCGCAGATACGGGCGTTCGTCGCGCTGGCGCAGGCAGGAAGCTATGCGGCAGCGGCGGCCGAGGCGAGGGTGACGGAGCCGTCGCTACACCGGGCGGTTGGCGATCTGGGGCTGGCGATGGGATACAGGCTGGCGGACCGGAGGGGACGCGGGCTGGTGCTGACGCGGCAGGGCGCAGTGCTGGCGCGGCGGCTACGGCTGGCGCTGGCGGAGCTGCGGTCGGGGTTGGATGAACTGGCGGAACTGAAAGGCCAGGAGAGCGGACGGATTGTCGTGGGCGCGATGCCGTTGTCGCGCGCGCGGCTGCTGCCCCGGGCGATCAGCGCCTTTCGCAAGGATTTTCCACAGGTGCATATCAGCGTGCATGAAGGGTCGCACGCGGAACTCGTCGGGCCGCTGCGCGATGGCGAGGTGGACATGATGATCGGCGCACTGCGCGACCCGTCGATCGGACAGGATCTGGATCAAAGGCCGTTGTTCGAGGACAGGCCGACCATATTGGCGCGGGCGGGGCACCCGCTGGCGAAGGGGTGGGACGCGGACGCACTGCGCCGATATCCATGGATTTTGCCGCCCGAGGGTGCGCCGCTGCGGCGACTGTGGCGGCATATGTTCGAGGCGCTCGGCGGCGATTTGCCTGCAGTGCCGATCGAATGCGGGTCGGTGATGACAATCCGGGAACTGCTGGTGAGCGGGGACTATTTGACGATGCTGTCGATCGATCAGTTGGCGCTGGAGCTGAATGCCGGGCTGGTGACGGATATTGGTCCGGCGCCGGGAGCTATCAGCCGGACGATCGGCCTCACCACGCGCGCCGATTGGCGGCCGACCCGGTTGCAGCAGCGTTTCATGGCAGCGGTGGAGACCGAGGTCGCGGATATCAATTCGTAATTTCTTATAGCGGAGCCATGGATTCGATTGGCCGGGGCCGCAGCCTTCGGTCATGGCTGTGCCCATGGAGCAGGAAGTCGGTCTGATCGGGTTTGGCGAGGCGGGTTCGACCTTTGCGATGGCGGGCGCATGGGGCGCACGGGCGCATGTGTTCGACTGCAAGACCGAGAGCGCCGCTGATCGAGACGCGATGCTGGCCGCCTATGCCCAGGCGCATGTGCTGGGCGCGCGCTTCATGGAGGATGCGCTTTCGGGCGTGGGTCTGGTCATTTCGCTGGTCACAGCCGATCAGGCGTTGGACGTGGCCGAGGCGGCGGCCGAATGTCTGACCCCGGGCGCGATCTATTGCGACATGAACAGTGTCGCGCCGCAGACCAAGGAGGCGGCTGCGCGCGCAATCGTGGCGGTGGGGGGCCATTACGTGGATGTTGCGGTCATGGCCCCGGTCCATCCGGCGCGTCTGTCGGTCCCGCTGTTGTTGAGCGGCGCGCGGGCGGAAGAGGCGGCTGCGCGGCTTGGCGCGCTGGGCTTTGCCAATATGCGTGTGGTGGGCGAGGCCGTGGGACGTGCTTCGTCGATCAAGATGATCCGGTCGGTGATGGTGAAGGGGATAGAGGCGCTGACTGCCGAATGTGTGCTGGCGGCGGAGGCTGCGGGCGTGCGTGACGAGGTGCTGGCGTCGCTGGATGCGAGCGAGAAGGCGCGGCCCTGGGCGGAGCGGGCCGATTATAATCTCGACCGGATGCTGGTGCATGGACTGCGGCGCGCGGCTGAGATGGAAGAGGTGGTCAAGACGCTGGAGGGGTTGCGCACCGGCGCTGCGATGACGCGCGGGACGGTGGAGCGGCAGCGGGCGATTGGGGCGTTAGGGGTGAAGGTGGCGCCGGAGGGGCTGGAGGCGAAGCTTGGCGTGATTTCGAAGGACGTCGTCCCGGCGGGGGCTGGGATCTGTTCGGGTGAGGAGGTTTCGGCCTGATCATTTGTTGTTCCTGTCTCCGTTCGTGAGGAAAGGGGCTTCGGCAGGCTCAGCCCGAACGGGGCAGAGGGGGTGATGAATGGACGGACGGATGATGTGGTGCGCCGACCGCCTGAAATGCCAGCGTTGGTTTCGCTGCCCTTGCGGGTCGCGGGCATGACGGAGTGTTGCGGGCTGGTGTTGGTGTAGCTGCGGCATGGGTCCCGGCACCCGCTGGAAGGAAAATTTGCGGCGGGTGACGCGAGAGGGATGGGAAGAGTTGAGACGATGAGCCTGATTATTGACTGCCATGGCCATTATACGGTGCTTCCCAAGGGGCATGACGCCTGGCGGGAGGAGCAGAAGGCGGCGTTCAAGGCGGGCCTCACGCCACCGCCTTATCCTGACATCAGTGACGATGAGATCCGCGATACGATTGAATCGAACCAGCTGCGCCTGATCAAGGAGCGGGGGGCGGACCTGACGATCTTTTCCCCGCGCGCTTCGGCCATGGCTCCGCATGTGGGGGATGCGGCTGTGGCGAAGGAATGGGCGATGCGGTGCAACGACCTGATCGCGCGGGTGGTGGCGATGTTTCCCGAGAAATTTGTTGGCGTGTGCATGCTGCCGCAGTCGCCCAAGGCCGACATGGCGAACAGCATCGCCGAACTGGAACGCTGTGTCACCGAATTGGGCTTTATCGGCTGCAACCTCAATCCCGATCCGGGCGGCGGGCATTTTCAGCATCCGCCACTGACGGACCGCTATTGGTATCCCTTTTACGAGAAGATGGTCGAGCTGGACGTTCCGGCGATGATCCATGTGTCAGGCAGCTGCAACCCGGCAATGCACGCGACCGGCGGCTATTATATCGCGGCGGACACGATCGCCTTCATGCAGTTGCTGGAAGGCGATCTGTTCAAGGATTTCCCGAAGCTGCGCTTCATCATTCCGCATGGCGGGGGCGCAGTGCCCTATCATTGGGGGCGCTATCGCGGCCTGGCCGACATGCTGAAGAAGCCGAGCCTCGACACGCATCTGATGAACAACATCTTCTTCGACACATGCGTCTATCATCAGCCGGGCATCGACCTGCTGGCCGACGTGATCGACAACAAGAATATCCTGTTCGGGTCGGAAATGGTGGGTGCGGTGCGCGGGATCGATCCGACGACCGGCCATTATTTCGACGATACCAAACGCTATGTCGATGCGCTGGATATCGGCGAGGCCGAGCGGCACGCGATTTTCGAAGGCAATGCGCGGCGCGTCTTCCCCCGGCTGGACGCGCAGTTGAAGGCGCGCGGCCTGTGAGTTTCCGAACGAACCAACTATCCCCTTGGGGGGTAGGTTCATCTCCCGCCCCTGAGTTGGAAGGCAGGGGCGGGAGATGGATTTCACGGAGCCGTGTGCAATGAGTTGGATAACGGACGCCTGGTATGTCGCGGCGTGGGACGGAGAAGTCGGCCGCGAGCCGATGGCGCGGACCATCTGCGGCAAGCCGGTGATGCTCTATCGCAAGCTGGACGGGACGCCGGTCGCGATGCGCGATGCCTGTCCGCATCGCATGTTGCCCCTGTCGATGGGGATCAAGGAGGGGGACAGCATCCGCTGCCGCTATCATGGGCTGAAGCTGGGGGCTGACGGCTGTGCGGAAGAAATGCCGTTGCGCACCGATCCGGTGAACAAGGGCATATGCGCGGAAACTTTCGCGGTGGTGGAGCGGCATCGCTTCATCTGGCTGTGGGTCGGGGATAAAGCGAAGGCTGATCCGAACCTGATCCCGGATTTCTGGCCGTGCAGCGCGCCGGGATGGGTGTTTGACGGCGGCTATGATCCGGTCGCCTGCGATTACCGGCTGATGATCGACAACCTCATGGACCTGACCCACGAAACCTATGTGCATTCGGGCTCCATCGGCCAGATCGAATTGATGGAAGCGCCCATCGAAACGCGGGTGGAAGGCGACGGCGTGTTCGTCAGCCGGTGGATGCCGGGCGTCGAGCCGCCGCCATTCTGGCGACTGGCGCTGGGTCGGGATTGCAAGGTCGATCGCTGGCAAGTGTGCCAGTTCGTCGCGCCTTCCAACGTGATGATCGATGTGGGGGTGGCTCCGGTCGAGATGGGGCTGACGCTGGCGGATCATGATGCCGGGACGCGAGGCTTCGTGATCGATGCGATCACCCCTGAAAGCGAGACGAGCATGCATTATTTCTGGGGGATGGCGCACAATTTCCTGACCGATGATCCAGGCTTTACGGTGCGGTTCAAGACGCAGCAGGGCGGCGTGTTCGCGCAGGACCTGGAGGTGCTGGAGGCGCAGCAGCGCTCTATTGCGGCCAATCCAGACATCAAGCTGCGCGGATATAATATCGACGAAGGCGGGGTGCGCGCCCGGCGCGTGATCGACCGGCTTCGCAAGGCAAAGGAGGCGATGGCCGCATGAGCGACATTCACGACTATCTCGCCGAGTTCGACGATATTCCCGGCACGCGCGTCTATACCGCCAAGCGGGCGCGACAGGGATATTGGATGAACCAGTTCGCCATGAGCCTGATGAAGGCGGAAAATCGCGAGCGATGGAAGGCGGATGAGCGCGGCTATATCGACCAATGGCCGATGAGCGAGGAGCAGAAGCTGGCCATTTTGGACCGCGACTATAATCGCTGTCTGGATCTGGGCGGGAACATCTATTTCCTGGCGAAGGTGTTTTCGACCGATGGCCTCAGCTTCCTGCAGGCGGTGGGCACGATGACGGGGATGAGCCCCGAAGATTATCAGGCGATGATGATCGCCGGGGGGCGCTCTCCTCAAGGCGTCCGATCGATCAGGGAGAAGCGTTGATGGCCCGCATTACAGCTGGCGTTGCGACCAGCCATGTGCCCGCGATCGGCGCGGCGATGGACAATGGGAAGGTGGACGAGCCCTATTGGGCGCCGCTGTTCGCGGGCTATGACTGGTCGCGCCAGTGGATCGCGCAGGAAAAGCCCGATGTGGTCGTGCTGGTCTATAATGACCATGCGTCCGCGTTCGACATGAAGATCATTCCGACCTTCGCGATCGGCTGCGCGGACCATTATGGGATCTGCGACGAGGGTTGGGGGCCGCGGCCGGTGCCCGACGTTGAAGGGCATGCGGACCTTGCCTGGCACATTGCGCAGAGCCTGATCCTGGACGAGTTCGACATGACCATCATCAACGAGATGGATGTCGATCATGGGCTGACCGTGCCTTTGAGCCTGATGTTCGGGCAGCCGGACAGCTGGCCGGTGAAGGTCATTCCGCTGGCGGTGAATGTCGTCACCTATCCGCCGCCGACGGGTAATCGCTGCTGGATGCTGGGCGAGGCGATCGCGCGGGCGGTGGAGAGTTTCCCCGAGGATCTGAACGTGCAGATATGGGGCACGGGCGGCATGAGCCATCAGTTGCAGGGACCGCGCGCGGGGCTGATCAATGCGGAATGGGACAATCGCTTCCTGGACATGATGAGCGCCCAGGATGACGGGACTCTGCGGGCTATTCCGCATATCGAATATCTGCGGGAGACGGGCTCTGAAGGGATCGAGATGGTGATGTGGCTGGTGATGCGCGGAGCGCTGGGGCGAAACGTCAAGGTGCTGCATCGCCATTATCATGTGCCCGCGAGTAATACGGCTGTGGGGCATTTGGTGCTGGAGCCGCTGGACTGAATTTCCCCTCCCGCTCGCGGGAGGGGTCGGGGGCGGCTTTCGCCTGACCCTCTCAAGCGTTGCAGGCGATTGCCAATGCAGTCGCACCCACCCCCTAACCCCCTCCCGCCTGCGGCAGGGGGGATAATGAACGGAGTTTTTCTCATGCGTATTGCCCTCGCCGGTGCGGGTGCTTTTGGTGAAAAGCATCTTGATGGCCTGAAGAATATTGACGGCGTGACCGTCACATCGCTGGTCGGGCGCAATCTGGAACCGACGCAGGCGGTGGCGGCCAAATATGGGATCGGCCATGCGACGACCGACCTGGCCGATACGCTGGCGCGGGACGATGTGGACGCGGTGATCCTCTGCACGCCGACGCAGATGCATGCGGCGCAGGCGATCGCGTGCATGGAAGCGGGCAAGCATGTCCAGGTGGAGATACCGCTCGCCGACAGCTGGGCCGACGCGCAGGCGGTGCTCGCCAAGCAGGAGGAGACCGGGCTGACCTGCATGGTTGGGCATACGCGGCGCTTCAACCCGAGCCATCAATGGGTGCACAATCGCGTCCAGGCAGGCGAGTTCAATGTCCAGCAGATGGACGTCCAGACCTATTTCTTCCGCCGGCAGAACATCAACGCGAAGGGCGAGCCGCGGTCGTGGACCGACCATCTGCTGTGGCACCATGCGGCGCATACGGTGGACCTGTTCGCCTATCAGGCGGGGAAGATCGTGGACGCGCATGCGATGCAGGGACCGATCCATCCGGAACTGGGCATCGCGATGGACATGTCGATCCAGTTGAAGAGCGAGACGGGGGCGATCTGCACCCTGTCGCTGAGCTTCAACAATGACGGGCCGCTGGGGACTTTCTTCCGCTATATCGGCGACACCGGCACCTATATCGCGCGCTATGACGATCTGGTGAACGGCAAGGAAGAGCCGATCGACGTGTCCAAGGTGGATGTGTCGATGAACGGGATCGAGCTGCAGGACCGGGAATTTGTCAGCGCCATCCGGGAGGGCCGGGAACCTAACAGCAGCGTAGCGAAGGTGTTTGATTGCTATCGTGTGCTGGGGGAGCTGGAGCGGCAGTTGTGGTAAAGGTGATAGACTAGCTCCGTTCGGGCTGAGCTTGTCGAAGTCCGCGTGCGCCCTTCGACAAGCTCAGGGCGAACGGAGGTTAGCTGCTGAGCAACGGGTGCCGCATCCGCAGGTCGTCCATTAGCGTCTCTATGATCGAAATCTCCTGCGCCGAACCCGTCGGTGTGATCGACCAGTTGCAATGCGGGTGCGTGTCGCGACTGTAGAGGCGGACGCGGCCGATCACCTTGCGCCAATGATGCTTGCTGCGGCCATAGTCGCGGACCAGGCGGGCGACGAGTAGGTCGGTAATCTTGTCAGCTGTCATCTTCGGCTTTCTCTCCGCCGATCCAGCGGCCGGGCAATTCAAGATAGGCTTCCAGTTCGCGCCAGTGGCGGTCCCATCCGGGGCCACGGCGATCCTCCGGCACATAGGCTTCGACCATGCGCCGCGCGCGGGCCACGACATTGCCGGGCGGCGTGCGCAGGCGGTCGAGAATGTGGCGGATGTCCTCGCTCATGACGCGCTGATAGCCCGGCCCTTGGCGGCGCGCCAGTCGCGGGGAGATTGGCCGCTGTGGCGGGTGAAGAAGCGGGAGAAATAGGCGGGGTCCTCAAAGCCTATGGCATAGGCGACCTCCGCCACGGAAAGGTTGGAATAGAGGAGCAGACGCCGCGCTTCGAGCAGCGCGCGCTCGTCCAGCATCGCGGCGGGGGAGAGGCCCGCCACGCGGGCGCAGGCATGGCGGAGCGCGGTTTCGCTGACGCCCAGGGCGCGGGCGTGGATGGCGACGGGTTCCCGGTGGCGGAAGCGTTGTTCGATCCGTTCCCGCAGCCGGGCGACGAGGCGGGCCTGGCGGCCGCCAGTGGTGGCGCTGTCGTCGGAGAGGGCGGCGTGACGCAGAGCCTGCACCATCAGCCAGAGGAGATGCGCTTCGACAGCGGCGCGTTGGCCGGGAGCGGACCAGGCGAGTTCCTGTGCGAGCTGACCGATGCGCCCTTCGACCTTATCCGATTGGGACAGGGCAATGGCGCGGGACGCGCGGAAGAGTGGCTGGAGGTCGGGATCGCGTTCCAGCATGTGGTGGAGATAGCTGTCGGCGATGGTCGTCACCCAGCCGCGGGAGTCCATGTACCAGCTAAAGCCGTGGATGATCCCGGCCGGGATGAGCAGCAGGCAAGGCGCATCGAAGGCGACGCTGTCGCCATCGGCGCGCATGGATCCGCCGCCTTCCGCAACCAGGATGATATGGTTGAGGTCGCGATGGACATGCGGTTGGATTGTCCACTCGCTCGGGCGGGAGCGATCGTCCAGGCTTTCGACATGGACAAAGCCCTCGGCAACGCCGCGCTGGGGCTCTCCATAGAGATAGAAGGTGGGGACAGGCGCGGTCATGGCTGTTGAATCGTCCAAACCATAGGCCAGTTTGACCATGTCCGGCAAGGGCGGCGAGGCGCATGATGAGCGGCACTCATATTGCCGCGATTTCTTATCCCCGATCGATGGCGATCGCTTGGAAATCGCTTTGAAAGCCGGAGAGGAATTGCATGAGAACGCAAGTCGCCATCGTCGGCGCAGGCCCCGCCGGGCTGCTGCTTGGCCATTTGCTGCGCGCCGAGGGGCTGGAAGCGGTGGTCGTCGAGCGCGCATCCGCCGATTATGTGCTGGGCCGCATCCGCGCGGGCGTGCTGGAGCGGACCACGACGGACCTGATGGACAGGCTGGGGCTCGGCGAGCGGATGCATCGCGAGGCGTTGCCGCATGCCGGGTTCCATCTGGCCGATGGCGAAAGGCTGATCCGCATCGACATTGCCGCGCTGACCGGGCGGCAGGTGATGGTATATGGCCAGACCGAATTGACCCGCGACCTGATGGACGCCGCGCCCGGCCGAGGATTAGAGATCATCTACGAGGCGGGCGATGTGGCGCTGCATGATGTGGAGAGCGATGCGCCTTACCTCACCTACAGCAAGGATGGGCGCGAGCATCGCATCGAGGCGGAGTTTATCTGTGGATGCGACGGCTTTCATGGGCCTTCGCGGCAAGCGATCCCGGCACGTGTCGCGACGGCCTATGAGAAGATCTATCCTTTTGGCTGGCTGGGGATATTGG
Organism: Sphingobium sp. EP60837; assembly: GCF_001658005.1. Taxonomy (NCBI): domain Bacteria; kingdom Pseudomonadati; phylum Pseudomonadota; class Alphaproteobacteria; order Sphingomonadales; family Sphingobiaceae; genus Sphingobium; species Sphingobium sp. EP60837. Next base: position 920,807 of record NZ_CP015987.1, read on the forward strand.
CCGATGTGCCGCCCTGTGACCATGAGCTGATCTACGCCAATCATGAGCGCGGATTTGCGCTGGCGTCGATGCGGTCGGAAAAGCGCAGCCGTTATTATATCCAGGTGCCGCTGGAGGAACGGGTCGAGGATTGGCCGGACGACCGGCTGTGGGATGAACTGGCGGTGCGGTTTGGGCCTGAGGCCGGCGCGCGGATCGTGCGCGGACCCGCGCTGGAAAAGTCGATCGCGCCGCTGCGGTCCTTCGTATTCGAACCGATGCGCCATGGGCGACTGATGCTGGCGGGGGACAGCGCGCATATCGTGCCCCCTACCGGGGCAAAGGGGCTTAACCTCGCGGCTTCAGATGTGTTCTACCTGTCCGATGCGCTGATCGGCTGGTTCGGGCGGTGCGACGCCGATGCAATTGCGGGCTATTCGACGCGGGCGCTCGCGCGGATTTGGAAGGCGGAACGCTTTTCCTGGCAGCTGACGCGGTTGATGCATCGCTTTCCGGACAATGATGCGTTCGACCGGCGGATGCAGTTGGCTGATCTCGACTATATTGCATCGTCGGTGGCCGCGCAGACGACGATCGCGGAAAATTATGTGGGCCTGCCTCTATAGGTCTGTCGTCACAGTTCGTTGGACGAAGGCACGACGATGGTTCGTGTCCTCCGTTCGCGCCAGATGACATAGCAGCCACCTGATCCGATCAGCATCGCGCCCACAACGCCGTTCCATGTCGGAAACGCGTCAAACAACAGGAAGCCCCACAGCATCGCCCAGACGATCTGCAGATAATCAAAGGGTGCAAGCGCCGAAATCGGAGCGAAGCGGACAGCGGCGGTTATCATGATCTGAGCAATGCCGCCCATCAGGCCGCCGAGCGCCAGCGCCACCCATATGGCGGGCGAATGAGCCTGGAACAGGAACGGCATTGGCACTGCCGTCGCGATCACCGATGCAATGTTGAACCAGAAAACGGTCGCCGTAGGACTTTCGGTCTGCCCGATCTGACGCAACGTCATTGTCACCAGCCCTGCGCCCAAGGCGGCGATCAGTGCAACCGCTACGCCCAGCGCCGGAAGCCCGGAGCCGCCGGGACGCACCACGACCAGCACGCCAAGCAGCCCCACGGCGATCGCGCCCCAGCGGTGCCACAGCACCTTTTCCTTGAGGACCAGCGACGAGAGAATTGTGGCGAAAAGCGGCGAGGAGAAACTGATGACGGTGGCCTCCGCCAGCGGCAGCATCGACAGGGCGAGGAAGGTGCAGAACATGACGCTGAGCCCGAGCGCGCTGCGGGTTGCATGCGCGCCGGGCCGCTTCGTCCGGACAGCGGCGATGCCGCCGCCGACCATCACCCACAAAATGATCGTCGGAAGCGAGAAGAGGTTGCGGTAGAAAAGGATTTCAGCGGGGCCAACGCCATGAAGCGTCGCATATTTGAGCGCCGCCATCATCGTGGCGAAGCATGTGACGCCGCCGATGCGCAAGGCTATGCCGCGTCCGCGATGTTCCACCGGAGGAAGTGCGGCGGCGGGCTTCGTGCCGAGCGTGCCTGTTCCGCTTTTCATATCCATCGCTTTTCCTTGGGCGTCGTAAGAAGCGCCCCGCACCTGCACGATAATGACGCGGCGCGGAAGGGCTTCGTTGGCTCAACCGCACTCGTGGAATAAGGGGCTTGGTTAGCCGAGCAGGGCACATGCAGTTTGCACCTTCTCACCTGCACGGCGAAGGATTGCGGCCGGCCGCGGTTTTCAGCGGATATTAAGGCCCAGCTCACCCAATATTTGCGCCGCCTGCTCCCGCGAAATTGTAGCGCCGCGGAAGAGTCCGGCGTCAACCAGACGCAGGCCGCCAAGATCCGCGCCGCGCAAGTCTGCGCCTTCGAAGCGGCAACCCTGCATATTCGCCTCACGCAGGCTGGACTGCTGGAAGCTCGCCTGGCGGAAATCACATTTGCGCAGGTCCGCTTGCGAGAAGTCCATGCGGGTCAGCGTTGCTCGCCGGAAGGAGAGGCCGGGCAGCTTGGCGTCGATGAGCAGGGTCTCTTCGAAATGGAAATCGACCCCCCGCACATCGGTAAGGTCTGCCCCGGTGAGCTTGCATTGTCCGAACTTTGCGCCCTCCAGCACTGTCCGCTTGAAGGACGCATTGTTGAAGTCGCTGGCGGCGACGGCCGCTTCGCTGAGGTCGCATCCTGTCAAGTTCGCGAACGCCGCGCGGCAGGATCGCCAGCGCGTGCGTTCTAGCTTCGCCCCGCTGAAATCCGTTTTCCGCAGATTGCAGCGTTCGAAAGACCAATCGGATAGATCGAGGCGCGAAAGATCTGCGTCCGACAGGTCGCACTGGATGAGCGACTGTGGTCCCTCAAGCTGTTGGAGGGTTTCACGGTCGAGCGTTCGGTCACATATCGGAGGCCCGTGTTCAGGGCTCATCGACATGCTCCGCGAACGCAGTCAGTTATCGCAATATTCCCAGCGGCCCGCGTTGCAGGCGGCGACGGCGCGACGCCATGCAGCCATCTGGCGCGAATAGTCGGCGCGCGCGTCTGCATAGTCGCCCTGATTGCCGCTTTGCGCCTGCCGATAATTTTGCATCATCCGGGCGTCGCGTTCGCGGACATAGGCCAGCTGCTGCTGGTTCATACGCTTGATGATCGCACGGTCGCGCGCGCGCGCCGCTGCGCTCCGCATCGTCGGATCATTCGGATCGTCAGCCAGCGCCGCCGATGGCGCGAGCGCCGCGCACGCCGCCGCGATGCAAATGGATATACTGAACTTCATCGGTTCCGCCCCCCTCATCCCTTATTCGCCTATTTGCTTTCCGTTTCTGCAACGTCAATCGATTTGCGACGAGCGGCGGGAGCATCGCCAATTATGGACAATCGCCGGGCCGCCTGATCTAACTGGCGGGGATGAAGACAGTTGTTGATAGCGGCAATGCGCTGGGCGCGGGCCTTGCGCTCATCAGATCCGAATTTCAGGTCCCTGCGGCATTTCCGCCCGATACGGTGCAGGCCGCAGAAGAAGCGGCCCGGCGTGTTCCGACCGAGCATGTCGATCGCACAGACCTGCCCTTCGTCACGCTCGATCCCGCTTCGTCCACCGATCTCGACCAGGCACTGTGGATCGAACCGAGCGGCGGCGATCTGCTGCTGCATTACGCCATCGCCGATGTGGGCTGGTTCGTCGATGATGGCGGCGCGATAGATGTGGAGGCGTGGCGGCGGGGGGAGACGCTCTACCTACCCGATGGCAAGGCGAGCCTTTATCCGCCGGTGTTGAGCGAGCGGGCGGCCAGCCTGCTCCCGCAAGGTCCACGGCCCGCCATCTTGCTTGTCGTTCGGGTTGACGGGGATGGCGCGGTTCGATTGGACAGCGTGGAGCGCGCATTGATCCGCAGCAGGGCCAAGCTCGCCTATGACAGTGTGGGGGCGGCGGACCTTCCGAAGGAGTTTGGTGAACTTGCGCGGCGTATCCGACATGCCGAAGCGCAGCGGGGATCAGCGCGGGTCGATCCGCCGGAGCAGGAGGTTTCGGCCTTGGCGGGAAGCGGCTTTGAATTGGCGTTCCGGCCGCGTCTGGAATCGGAAGCGGACAATGCCAGCCTGTCGCTGGCGGCCAATCTGGCGGTGGCGGATGCGCTGCAATCGCATGCGACGGGCCTGTTCCGCGTTATGGCCGAACCGGATGAAAGGGCGGTGGAGCGGCTGAGGCTGAGCGCGCAGGCGTTGAAGGTCGATTGGCCGGCATCCATGACGCTCAAGGATTTCGAGCGGAGCTTGACGCCTGGCAATGCGCAGCATGCCGCGCTGATGATGGCGATCCGGCGCGCGGGGCCGGGGGCGTCATATGCCCCCTATCGGGCAGGAGTGACGCCCTGGCATGCCGCTATGGCCGCCACTTACGCCCATGCGACCGCGCCGCTGCGGCGTTTAGCGGACCGCTATGTTCTGCGCGCCGTGCTGGAAGTGGCCAATGGCCGCGCAGTCTCCCCCGCCGTCAGCGAGGCGTTTGAGAAGCTGCCGACATTTATGGCGCGGGCGGATACATTGGCAGGGAAGATCGAACGGGCAGTGGTGGACCTTGCCGAGACACTGTTGCTGAGCGGGAAGGAAGGGGAAAGGTTCGGCGCCGTTGTAACGGATGTGGATGAGCGCGGCGCCAAGGTGCAGCTTTGCGATTGGCCGGTTACGTCTCGCCTGGCCGTGCCGGGGTTGAATCCGGGGAGCAGCGTTGCGCTGCGCCTGGAAAATGTCGATACGGCTCGTCGATCGCTTCTCTTCTCGCTGACGTCCAACGGCCGGTGATAGGGAAGGATGACAGGAGAGATCATGGCGCAAAATCAGAATAACCAGGCTGCAAGTGACGACTTTCCCACCGCGCAGGACGTGCTGCGCGACGTCGATCTGTCCGGCCGTACGGCGATCGTCACCGGGGCGTCTTCGGGCGTGGGCACGGCGATCGCATCGGCGCTCGCGGGGGCTGGAGCGGAGGTTATGCTGGCCGTCCGCAACGTCGAGGCGGGAGAGCGCGTCGCCGCCGAAATTGCCGCGGCAGGCGCCGCCGTGCGTCCTCAGGTGGCCGCTGTCGATCTGCTTTCGATGGCGTCGGTTCGCGCCTTCGCAGCAGGATGGGGCGATCGCCCGCTGGACCTGCTCATCAACAATGCCGGTTTGATGGGGCCGCCGCTCACCCGCACCGAAGATGGGTTCGAGAGCCAGATGGCGGTCAATTATTTTGCGCCATTTCTGCTGTCCGAGCTGTTGCTGCCCAACCTTGCCCGGCGCAAGGGGCGGGTGGTGATCGTCTCTTCGGGCTCGCATCAATTCTCCGAGCTGCGCCTGGACGACCTTAGTTACGAACGGCGCGACTATGAGAAGTTTGAAGCCTATGGGCATGCCAAGCTTTGCGCGAACCTGCTTGCCGTGGAATATAGCCGCCGCCATGCTGGCAGCGGCGTGACCATGAACGCGGTCACGCCCGGCGGCGTCGCGACCAATCTTGGCCGCCATGTCACATTCGAGGACGCCGTGCGCCTGGGCTGGGTGAATGAAGATGGCACTTTGCCGCAGGGGCGGATGAAGACGTTGGAGGAAGGTGCTGCCTCACCCGTGTGGACGGCAGTCGCGCCGGAGCTTGAGGGCAGGGGCGGGCTTTATATCGAGGATTGCGCTATCGCGTCGCTCTGGTCATCCGCCTTGCCGCCCGGCTGGGGCGTGACCGCCGCTTCGCTGGATGGCGATGCGGCCCGCCTCCTGTGGGATGTCGCCGAACCGCTGATCCGTTAAGGCGGTGCTGGACCGGCGCAAGAGAGGTTTGCGACCCAAAAGAGACTTGCCCGGCCCAGCGCAACCTTTTTACCCATGCGCGCAATTTCGGGCTAACCGATCATCTTCGTCACTCTGATCGTTTTTCCAGTTACTGGTCAGAGCTTGGCCAGCCGCCCGCCGTCCACTGCCAGCGACGCGCCCGCGATGAACTTGACTCGTCGCTCGCAAGGAAAGCCGCCGCAGCGGCAATGTCTTCGGGCGTACCGACATCTTTCTTATCGATCACCTCCGCGCCTGATTGGACATTGGGATTGTTCCAGAGCATTTGCGTATCGATCGCTCCGGGAAGCACGGCATTGGAGCGGATCTTGACGCCGCGTCCCTCGATAGCCGTGCTGCGGGTGAGGGAGAGCATGGCGGCCTTCGCCGCTGCATAGGGTGCGGCGTTGGCGCTGGTCTCTATGGCATGGACGCTGGCTATGTTGACGATCGCGCCGCCCTTGTCGCCAAAATGAAGAAATGCCTGCTTCGTGAAAAAGGCCGCGCCGAGCAAATCGACCCGCAGCACTTTCAGCCAATCGTCGCCTGACCACTCCGCGAGCGTCTTGAACGGCATGAGCCCCGCATTGTTGACGATGATATCGATCCTGCCGAAGCAGGCCAGAGCTGTGCGGACGCAGCTTTCCACCTGATCCTCCGCGCCTACGTCGCAGCTGACGCCGATGGACTTCGGGCCGAGCTTGGTCGCGGCTGCTTGCGCAGCTTCGACCTTCAGGTCCGCGATGACGATCGCTGCGCCTTCTGCATGGAGCCGGGCCGCGATGGCTGCCCCGATCCCTCCGGCCGCGCCCGTGACGATCGCGACCCTGCCTTCAAACCGGGGCTCCATCATCAATCCTCCTGCACGGCTGGGGTGGTGGCGGGCGTCTTGATCATCTGTTTCGCGCGTGCACGCTGCTCGACGGCGAAGCTGCGGCCCGCATCGCTCGGGAGGACGACAGGGACCGTCAGGCATAGGCTTTGCGTCGGCAGCACGTCGCGCCATTGCTGGATCAGGCGCATATAGGCTTCGCCTACCGGGCGGATTTTGCGATCGAGGTCGTAAAGGCCGAGCGGATTGACGTTGCCGCGCTTTTCCCGGAGCGCGCTGTCCCAATCGACCTGGTCGGTGAGCGAATACCAGGTGAAGCCGACGACCGGTACACCGTCGTTGCGAACGCGCAGCACATTGGCCCATTGTTTCCACAGCCAATCGACAGCTTCCGTGCCGAGCGGCCCTTGCGACAGATTGGTTTCAGTGTGCATCACCGGCAAACGATAGCGCTGATGATATTGACGGGTTATCTCGCTATAGCCGAATATCTCGCCCGAGGCGCGCGTGGTCCCGTCCACGGCCACCCGATGTTCGTTGGTGACATAATAGTCATTGCCCATGATGCAATGCTGCTTCAGGCGGTTGTCGAGGAAGAAGTGATATTCCTCCCGCGTCATGCCGTTATCCATGAGATATTCATACATCTCTGAATCAAGGCGACGGCCATAATTGAGATCGAGCGACAAAAAGCGCTGCGAGTTCATGATTTCGGCGGGGCGGATCGCCGATGGAGCTTCCGCGTGGAAATATTCCGACGATTCACTTTGGATGAAGATCGCGTCGGGGCGCACTTCCAATATTTGCCGCATCGCCATCACATTGGCGCGCACGATATGCTTGAGCGCGGTGACGAAGGCGCCGTCATTGCTGAGCTGCTCGTTCCACCAGCCATAGCGCGCGGAAAAGGTGGCGCAGATATACATCTCATTGACCGGCGTATAGAGCTGAACCCAGGGAAAGCGTTCGGCAAAAGCGCGGGCGTAGGTGCAGAATTGCAGGGGAAAGTCAGGGTTCTGGAAATTGCCGATCCAATCCGGCACGCCGAAATGGCAAAGATCGACGATGGGGACGATGTTCAGCCGCTCCAGCTCGGAAAAGCTCTGGTCGGCAAAGTCCCAGTCATATTTGCCGGGCCCGAGCCAGGTGCGGTGAATGGGCGGGCCGTAACGCAGATAGCCTATGCCCATATCCTGCACGAGGGCGAAGTCTTCACGCCAGCGATCATAATGACCGCAGCTTTCCATCTCATCGACGCGCGTGCGGCCGTTGTCGATAGTCGGCACGCTGTTTTCGACACCTGTGGCGAACATGAAGGTGGTGATGGGCTTTCTCCCGGCCAAGGTTCTCCCCTGAACGCGGCGAAGCTGCTGCGTATCCCCATGTCTCCAATATCGCGCGCCAAGGCCGAGTTTGACTGTTCAGGATGCTCTCACGACGTCACAGCATCCTGCACTCAGCTTTTCATGGTCAGCGAAGGCGGATGGTCACCTTGTCGATCGCCGCATTTTCGATTGGGTAGCCCAGAGCTGCGCGCGCCGGATAGCGTCCCACCGGCGCTCCGCTGTCGATACCGACGCCGAAGGTTTCGTGGATGCTGAAGTGGATCGGGGTGCTGGGAACGTTGTCGCTGCCGACCGGCTGCCCATCGACGGAGAGGCGTAAAGTGCCGCCCTTGCCGATGCCGCCGCCGACATAGTCAAAATCGACTTGCAGAATGTGCGGGCCGGGCTTTGCGGCTGTGGGCGCCGTCAGATGGACGGTTTTCGTATCGAACAGCCGATAGGTAAAGCTGGGGCGCCCCTGCTCATTAAGGTAGAGCGACATGCCCGCATCGGTCCCACCAAGCGCGGCGACGACACCGCGCGCCTGATCCGCCGCGTCGATCTGTGCGCGGATCGTCCAGGAGCGGCTATAGAGGCGGGGAATTGCTGCCTCCGGAATGCCTATGGCTCCCGCGTGATAATCGACCTCCTTGCGGCCTTCCGAAGGGTCGGGCAGTCCGGCCTTGCTCATGACCTGACCTTTGAGAGGCAGGACGCGATTGGCGGCCGCTTCGGTCATGAATAGGGCCTTCATCTCCTCCACCTTCGCGGGGTGTTTGGCCGCAACATCGGTGGACTGGGAAAAATCGCTGCGCAGATCGTAAAGCTCCCACTTGTCCGCGCTCATGGGACGATCAGGACTATATGCCCGCCAGGGAAGGCGGCCGTGGAAGGCGGAAGCCATCCAGCCATCCTGATAAATGGCCCGATTACCGAACACTTCGAAATATTGCGTCCGGTGTCGCTCGGCGGCCTTCTTGTCGTTGAACGTATAGGCAAGGCTGACGCCGTTCATCGGCTGTTGTTTCACGCCATCGACCGTGTCGGGGGCAGCGATGCCCACCACGTCCAAAATGGTGGGCGCAATGTCGTTGACGTGGCCGAACTGGCTGCGCAACCCGCCCTTGTCCTGGATGTGATCGGGCCAGCTGATGACCATTGCGTTTCGCGTTCCGCCGAGATGGGACGCGACAGTCTTCGTCCACTGGAACGGTGTGTTGCTGGCCCACGCCCAGGCGGCATTGATATGAGAGTAGGTTGCAGCGCTTCCGATCTCTTCCTCGCGGGCGAACTCCTTTGCACCGGGCGCGGGAGAAACGCCGGTCAATGCGCCCATATAACTAAGGCTGCCTTCAATGCCGCCTTCTGCACTCGCACCGTTGTCCCCGGCGATGTAGATGAACAGCGTGTTGTCATACTCGCCGCTCTTCTTGAGTTCGTCCACCAGCTTGCCGACCTGCGCATCGGTATGCGCCAGGAATGCGGCATAATTTTCCATCAGCCGTGCGGAGAAGCGCTTCTGTTCCGGGCTCAGGCTATCCCAGGCTGGCATCTCTGATGGACGGGGGGTGAGCTTCGTACCCGCCGGGATCACACCCAGCCGCCGCTGGCGGGCGAAAATCTCTTCCCGCAGCTTGTCCCAGCCTTGATCGAATTTTCCGCGATAGCGATCAGCCCATTCCTTGGGCACCTGGATCGGAGCATGGATGCCGCCGGTCGCGAAATAAAGGAAAAAGGGTCGGCTAGTGGAGGACGCACGCATGTTGCGCATCCATGTGATCGCATGATCTGCCAGATCTTCGGTCAGATGATAATGATCGCCCGCGGGCCGCATCACAGGAGTGGTGCCCTGGTAAAGCGTGGGTTCGAACTGATCGGTTTCTCCGCCCTGAAAGCCGTAGAAGGTGTCGAAGCCTTCCCCGGTCGGCCAGCGGTCGAACGGTCCGACGGGCGAAAGCTCCCAATCCGGCGTTTGATGCCACTTGCCGAACGCGCCGGTGGCATAGCCATTTTCCCGCAATATCTGCGCGATAGTCGCGGTTTCCTTGCCCTGAAAGCCGCTGTAACCGGGCCGGGCGTCGGAGGAATTCATGACCGCACCGATCCCGGTCACATGCGGGTTGCGGCCGGTCAGCAGCGATGCGCGCGTGGGCGAACAGATCGCAGTCGTGTGGAAGCGATTATAGCGCAGTCCGCTGCGCGCGAGGGCGTCGAACACCGGCGTTTGGGCAGGGCCGCCAAACGAAGAGGTTGCGCCGAAACCTACGTCGTCAAGCAGAATGAGGACGATATTGGGCGCCCCGGCGGGAGCATGGCGTTCATAAGGAGATGTAGCGGCAGGGGTGCTGGATGGCGCAGCAGCCAGAGTGGTCTGTGCGCCAGCGGTAAAGCCGCTGATCAGCGCCACCAAAGGCAGCATCGCTGCAAGCTTCGCAACATTGCGCATAGAATTCCTCTCCACCTGACGTCGCATATGATACGAGACTATACGGTATTATAATATGTTCGCAATAGCTTTGTCGGCGGGGTTGACCACAGGGGACGGATGGACGAACTCTGGGGATGCGTGAAAGGCGGATGCTGACTGGATGAAGGTTTCTAAAAAGCGGTTTGACCCAGCCGAGAAGCGGCAGAAGATCATGCGCCATGCAGCCGGTCAGTTCCTACGCCACGGCTATGAAGGCTGCACGATGGATCTCGTAGCGGCCAAGGCCAAGGTCGGGAAACAGGCCATTTACGAGTTTTTCGAAAGCAAGGAACATCTATTCGCCGAAGTGACCCGTGCGCGGCTCGCCGAATTTCGTATCACCGCACCACGCCGCGATCTGCCAGCCCGCGAGGCGATCGAGCGGTATCTTATTGAGACCGTCGATAAGGCCGCCGATCCGACCGCCTCAGGCTTGTTGAGATTGAATATACTGATCTTTCGGCAGCACCCGGCGCTTGCAGCGGAACTGCATGACGGGCGGCGGCGGGGTGCGTCCGAGCTTGCGGCTTACCTCGTCTCTCTGGGAGAGGGGGAGTATGCTTCTCTGCGAGGCATCGACCCGCTCAATTTTGCAACACGCATGGCGGGCGTGGCGACAGAGGGTGTTCGGCACTTTCTAGGCGTTCCGTGGCAGGGGGAGGAGGAGCGGCAGGCGTCGGCGCGCTTTTCGGTTCGACTCTTCTTCGATGGCTGTTCGTGCGATGGGGCGCGGCCAGATCTTTCAGCTCACTCGCATGGACCCCTTAGCCCCGTGCGGCCCTACGCTGTCACGCGGCTTCCCGAGAGCCGGTTCGACGGATTATGCGTGAAGGCGCTGGCGGGCTTTCTTGATCATGGCTTTGACGGCATGAGCCTTGACTTGCTCGTGGCCGAAACAGGTGTCAGCCGGGCCACCATTTATCGCCAGTTCGGAAATAAGGATGGCCTTTTCCATTATGTTTTGGGCCGGGAGATTGACCGCCGGGCGGCAGTGACATGGCGTACGCCCCGCGCAAGCGATTTCACCAGCGAATTGGAAGTGTTGGCGGCGGATGTTCTCGCCGAACATCTTTCTTCGCCCTCCATCGCGATGTACCGCCTCTTGATCAGAGAGGTAAAGCGCGTTCCCGCTTTGGCCGTTGCTTATTATGACAGTCAGATTGATCGTCTGCGCGAACCTCTTTCAGATATTTTTGCGCGGCATCGAAATATTCGGCCGTGCGAAGGCTGTGTGAGGGCGTTTCACACTCTCGCAACCTTTGGGGTGAGGTTCCTAACGAGCCCGGCATCGCTCGACAGTGCCGGTATCGCGCAACTTTCGCGCGAAACGGCACGGATCATGGCGCGGCCCATCGCCGTAGATTGAAGGCCTATGTCTTGACGCGAGTAAATGCAGGAGGGGAAGTGCCTATCCGTGGCGCTTCCCCCACTCCGTCAATCGAGGCGATAGTCGCTTTGTACGGGTCCTCGCATCTCGTTCCACATATCGACAAGCCGGAAGGGCCAGGGTCCGACGGGGCGGCCCTTGCTGTTCTGATAGTAGCTTTTCGCTTTCGGGTGCGTCCAGATCATGTGCTTCATGCGATCATCGATCCGGCGGTTGTGGCGTGCAAAAGCGTCCTGCGTCGGCTCGATGGTGCGGGCGCCATTGGCGATCATATGATCGAGACACTCGATCATATAGTGGACCTGGGCTTCGCTGACGATGTTGAGGCCGCCCGCATGGTTCGGCCCCGCATTGGGACCAACTGACATGAAATAATTGGGATAGCCGGGGATGGTCGTGCCCATATAGGCGCGCTCTTCCTCGTCCGCCCAATCGACTGCCAAGTCATGGTCGCCGCGCCCCTTGATCACAAGATCCTTGACCAGCTTGCCATGGTTGAACCCAGTGGCGCAGATGATGACGTCGAATTTATATTCCGTGCCATTCTTCATGCGGATGCCGTCCGGCAGGATGTCCGCGATGGGCGTGTCATCCAGCGTGACATGCGATTGCACTAGCGCGTCGTACCATCCGGCATCCATCACGATCCGTTTTGAAAAGATCGGGAAATCGGGCGTCAGCTTTTCGATCAGATCGGGCCGAGACGCGAGCTTGTGTCGCATGTGCGACAGCGCATATTGACGCATCCCTTCATTCAGAGCGGATACGGCGATGCCGTCCTCCGGATAGTTCGGGTCCTTGACGACATTGGGATAGAGGCCGTCGGCTGCGAACCAGAATACGCGGAAGCGGAACCATTCCTTGTAATGCGGGATATGCCGCAGCGCCCATTTGACCGCTTCCGGCACTTCCTTGGTGACTTCGGGATTGTTGATCATCCAGTGCTTGGTGCGCATGAAGACGACCATCTCCTCGACCTCGCCGACGATGGTCGCCACGATCTGAGCCGAGCTGGCGCCGGTGCCGATGACCGCGACTTTCTTGCCTTTAAGATCGATCCCCTCGTCATAGCCCGCCGAATGCGTCAAGACCCCACGGAAGCTGTCGATGCCCGGAATGTTCGGCAGGCTCCAACGGTCGGCGGGCCCGAAGGCGTTGAATATGGCATTGGCCCGGATCACGTCGCGCTCGCCAGTCTTCACATTTTCAACTGTGACGTTCCAGAGCGCGGTCGCTTCATCGAACACCAGGCTAAGCACGCGTGTTTCGAAACGGATATGGCGGCGCAGGTCATATTTGTCGGCCACGCTGCGGAAATACTCGCGCATGTCGGCGCCGTGCGGATGATAGTGGTTCCATTCCGGACTGATTTCAAAGGAATAGGAATAGAAGTGGCTAGGCGTATCGACGCCGACGCCGGGATAGCGGTTCTTCCACCAAGTACCCCCGACCTCCTCATTCTTTTCGATCACCACATGATCATATCCGGCCCGTTCCAGTTCGATGCTGGCGAGAAGGCCGGTCAGCCCAGCGCCGATCACCAGCACCTTGAAGCCGGGAGGCGGCGGTGTTCTTTCCGCCTTTTCCTTGCGAGCAGCTGTACGCTGGAAGCCGCTCTGCTCCAGCACCATGGGGATGAATTCATTTTCGACCGGCTCGCCGACGCTGACGGTCATCATTTTCTGCATGAGGGCGAGCGGCGGGTCCTCATTCCGCGCCGCGCCGGGCGTGGTGAGCACGTAAAGCAGCTTTTCGCGCAGGTCGTCGATGCAGTCCTGCGGAATCTGATAGTCCGGATTGGTGTAGGGTGGATGGATGTGGACCTTGAACGTCTCCAGCATGGATTCGTCATGCGTCAGATGAACATAGACCATCAGCAAGGTTTGGAGGTTCGCTTGCTCCAGAGCGGCCTTAAGTTCCGGGCTGTCCTGCATCGGCAGTTGGCGGACCGGGGCGGTTGATCCGCGTTCGGCGCTATGGTGCTGCATCGTGCTCATATTCTCTCCTAAATATCGGGCGTGTATCGCCGCTATTTTTTTGTCGCTGCGCGTCAGGCGGCGGCCTGCGCTTCACTCTCCATATCCCGGCATATTTTGCGGAGCCCGCCTCAGGGACGCGTCAGATAATTTCGGCAACATATGCCGTAATTGGCGAGAGTCAATTTCTTAGGGCGCGCTTGAGCCGTATCACCGCCTCATCGAGTGCGGACAGGAAGCGCGACCGATCCGCCTTCGCAAATGGCGCTGGTCCCCCCAGGCCGTCGCCCACCGCGCCCGCGCGTAAATCGGCCATGATGGCCCGCACCGCAACGGCATTGCCGATAGAGGCTGTGGTGAAGGCTTTGCCCGTCGGCGCGATCACTGCGCCGCATCCGGATTTGAGGCAGCGGTCCGCCAGCAAAATGTCCGTGGTGATGACGATAGAAGCGGCATCGACATGCTCCACGATCCAATCATCCGCGGCGTCGAAGCCGTCGCTCACCACATTGCGTGAGATGAGCGGATGCGCCGGCACTCGGATGGGACTGTTGCTGACGACGATGACTGGCACATCATGGCGCCATGCGACTTTATATGTTTCGTCTTTGACCGGGCAGGCGTCAGCATCAATGAGGATCTGGGGCATGCAAGCCATGTAGATGGCGCTGCCGGAAAATGGGAGGGCCTTCTGTCCGGCCGGAGATCCGTTCAAGAAGCTTATGCCGCAGGTCGCGAATGCGCCATCCTGATCGATGTGTCCATGATGGCTGCGCGTGGATTCTGGATTATGCGGCTACCGGGGGCTATTACATGCCAGAAGCGATAAGGCAGGGGCGGGATGATGATGAAGAGGCCGGAGCAGGAAGAAACTTTCACCGATATTCGCGACGGCATCCGCCGCCTCTGCGCGCAATTTCCGGGGTCTTATTGGCAGCAGCTGGACGCAGAGCGCCGCTACCCGACCGAGTTCGTGGCCGCGCTGGCGCGCGAGGGGTGGTTGTCGATCCTGATCCCCGAGCAATATGGCGGCTCGGGGCTGGGGCTATGCGCAGCGATCGCCGCGTTGGAAGAGGTGCATCGCTCCGGCTGCAATGGCGGCGCGGCGCATGCGCAGATGTACACGATGGGCACGCTCCTGCGTCATGGTTCGGAAGAGCAGAAGGCGCGCTACCTACCAAGGATAGCCTCGGGGGAACTGCGCCTGCAGGCTTTTGGCGTTACCGAGCCGGCCAGCGGCACCGACACGACCCGCATCCGCACCTTCGCGCGGCGGGAGGGTGGTGACTATGTGGTGAATGGTCAGAAGATCTGGATCAGCCGGGCGGAACATTCGGACCTGATGGTCTTGCTCGTCCGCACGACGCCGCGCGAGGAATGCGCCAAGCCCAGCGAGGGCCTCAGCGTGCTGCTGGTCGATATGCGCGACGCGGTGGGGCATGGTCTGGTGATCCGGCCGATCCGCACCATGCTCAATCACGCCACGACCGAACTGTTCTTCGACGACCTGCGCGTGCCTGTGGAAAATCTGATCGGCAAAGAAGGGGAGGGGTTCCGCTACATCCTGTCGGGCATGAACGCCGAACGTATCCTTATCGCGTCCGAATGTATCGGCGATGCCCGCTTCTTCATCGACCGGGCGAGCGCTTATGCAAAGGACCGTTCCGTCTTTGGGCGGCCCATCGGGCAGAACCAGGGCGTGCAATTTCCGATCGCGCGCGCCCATGTGCAAACTACCGCCGCAGCCGCGATTGTGGAGAAGGCCGCTGCCTTGTTCGACGCTGGCGCGCAGTCCGGCACTGAAGCCAATATGGCGAAGATGCTTGCGTCTGAAGCGTCCTGGTATGCCGCTGACATGTGCCTGCAGACGCATGGCGGTTTCGGTTTCGCCGAAGAATATGACATCGAACGCAAGTTCCGCGAAACCCGGCTCTATCAAGTCGCGCCCATCTCCACCAATTTGATCCTCAGCCATGTGGCGACCCACGTGCTGGGGCTGCCGAAAAGCTTTTAATTGGGCAGCTGGTGGAGGCCCTCCTCTTGTCATGTTCAGCGATTATCAAACTAGGCGACAGACGCTTCGCCAAAATCGCGGCCTGACCTTCCTGCAGTAGCGATGAACGGCGAGCAGCCGACTCAGTTCTCGACCGGATAGATGCTCCCGCGACGGGATAACCAGTGATGTAATTCCACCAGCGCGCATCAAAGGGTGGAGGGCGCCGAACGAGGCGCGCTGCTTGGCAAATCGCTACCCTTGGCGCGAAAATAGCTCATAAAGAGTGGCTAAAATGATACACAATTGCGCATTGCTCGATTGCGAAGATTGTTGCCCTACCCTAGTGTGAAGCATCGACCGCTAGAAAAAAGGCGGCGACCTAATAATTGGGAGGGAATCTTGAACAAGCATTCCGCACTGCTTTTCGGTACCGTTGCCTCGATCGCGGTGATGGCGACCGCCCCTGCGTCCGCACAGCAAACATCGGGAGACCAACTCGGCGCAACCGCCGATATCATCGTGACGGCGCAACGCCGCGCAGAACGCGCGCAGGATGTGCCGATCGCCATTACGGCTTTTTCGCCCGAGCGCCTTCAGCAGCAAAATATCACGCAGTCTCAGGATCTTAACGCTAGCGTCCCGTCACTCGTCGTCGGTTCTGCAGGGCAGGGCTCGCGCGATTCCCAGACCTTTACGCTTCGTGGTCAGGGCGCAACCTTCCAGGCGTCGCCGGGCGTCGTCCTCTATTTGAACGAAGTGCCACTGCCCGCGCCGATCACATTGAGCCAGCAGGGCGGCCCCGGCAACTTCGTCGATCTTGAGAATCTTCAAGTTCTCGCAGGCCCTCAGGGTACGTTGTTCGGCCGCAACACCACTGGCGGCGCAATCCTGCTCGTTCCGCACAAGCCGACGAACAATTTTTCAGGATCCCTGCTTGCCAAATATGGTAATTATGACGCCAAGGAACTTGAAGGCGTTATCAACATTCCGGTGGTCGAGGACGAGCTGCTCGTCCGCGTCGTCGGCGCTTATCATGATCGCGACGGCTATACTCGTGACGTGATCTGGAACAAGGATCGCGACGACACGCACTGGTATTCGGGCCGCATCGGGATCACATTCCGCCCGACCGAACGCATCGAAAATTACCTGATGGCCTATGGCTCTTATTCGCGCTTCAACGGCACCGGCCTTATTCACAAAGGCTTCAATATTGACGGAACGGCCGGCCTTGCACAGCTCGGGCTTTGCTCCGATACGCCGCGCCCCTTTACCGCGCCGTGCGATGTTTACCGCGCGGCCACGGCGCAGGCCGATGCTCTCGGGCCGCGCCAGACGGCGCATGGTGTTGATGATTATCAAAAGACCAAGACCTGGGGTATCACAGATACATTGTCGTTTGACTTCAACGACGAACTCGTACTGCGCAACATCATCAGCTATCAGAAGTTCAAGAGCTTTTACCGCTACGACGGCGACGGCACCGTTCTGCAGCAATATGATGTCGATCCCTACAAGCTGCCCGCGCCAGGACAGGTCACGCTTCCCGGTGTAGGCACGCCAGTCGCGTACAATAATACATCGCCGATTACGCTGCCGCGCGACGATTACAAGCAGTTCACCGAAGAGTTCCAGATCCAGGGCACCTATCTGGACAATCGGCTGACCTTCACCGCCGGCGCGTTCTATTATAGCCAGAAGCCCGATGGTGACCAGGCTGGCAGTGCGGTCAACTATTGTCCCGCAGCTTTCACTGGCACGCCGATACCGGCGACCTTCAATCCCAACGGCAAGATCGCCACTGCGCCCGCCTGCGTTGCCAACGCGACGCCGGGCTATGTCGCGACGACGTCGAAGGCGCTCTATGCGCAGGGCACGTTCGATTTCGGCGCGATGACGCCGTCGCTCGACAGCCTGCGCCTCACGGGCGGTTTCCGCTATACCTGGGATAAGATCAAAGGTTTCTCGCAAAGCTATACGCCGACCCTGACCGGCCAGTTCGTCTGCTCGGCCGACTCCGCGCTGGTTAACGCGATTTCGGATTGCAACTTCACCGCTTCGTTGAAAAGCAAGGCGGCCACATGGCTGGTCGGGCTCGATTACAAGCCTGTTCGGGAAGCCATGATCTTCGCGAAGGTCAGCCGAGGCTACAAGGCAGGCGGGTTCAACCCCTATGCCGTCCGCGTGGACACCCGCACCTTCGAGCCGGAAAAAGTCACCTCCTATGAGGTGGGGTTCAAGTCGGACTTCCGCATCGCCAGCATTCCGACCCGGCTCAATGCCTCCTATTATTATCTGAACTACCAAAATATCCAGAAGGCGACCGGCGATTTCAATCCCGTAACCTTGGCAAGCGGCGCACGCATCAATGCAGCAAAGGCCCATGTCTCGGGCGTCGAGCTTGACGCGTCCATTCGTCCGTGGAAGCCATTGGAGATCGGCGGCAATTTCAGCTACACACGGTTCAAATATACCGAATATAGTCTGATATCGAACGGCTTCCTGGCGGATTGCTCCGGCGCGGCGCCACCCGCCGGCACGCCCACGGACCTCACCTGCCTTCCGGGTCAGTATGTGGTGCCGTACATCTACAGCTTCCACGTGGCAGTGAACCTGCCCATCGCGGAAAAGCTCGGGAACATGTCGTTCTTCGTGAACTATGCGCATAATTCGCCGCAGCATAGCGAAGCGACGGTGGTCGCGCCGCAACAGCCCGGGGAGAAGCTGGAAGCTTTTGGCTTGCTGAATATGTCGCTTGACTGGAACAACGTCGCAGGCTCGGGCCTGGACGCAGGGGTGTTCGTGACCAACGCCACCAACAAGCTCTACCGGATCAGCAACACCGACGTGTACCAGGGCGGCTCCTTGCTTTCCTGGGCGACGATCTACGGCGAGCCCCGGATGTATGGGCTCAAGCTGCGCTATCGCTTCGGCGGGGAGTAAGGGAGGCCGGCCTTCTCCCGAAGGCTGAACCTTGAGCAAAGACAATCGGCTGGTCCCGCAAGTGCAATGCGGGACCAGCCGATCTTTTTTGAGCGGCTATCGCCGGGCGTGGCAATTTAAACGCTTGCGACGCTGCGATAGGCTAACGGGTCGGCTTCACGAAGTTTTGGGCTTGGTCACCGTGGGCGAGACTACTCACCCGAGTAAGTGACTATGACGGCGTTGTGGCCCGTCTCTTTGGTAATCGCGATAGAAGCCTGCCGGTCTTTGCCGATCGCCGACATCATCGCCGTTCCTCCTGATAAAAATTCGGAGGTTTTCTTCATCCCTGCCGCTGCAAACCGATCACGATAAAAGGCAACCACCTTGGCCGCGTCGTCGGTGGTCAGCAGCCGAACTTCGTGGTTGGAGTCATCAGAGGCACTGTTGAGCGATTGGATTTTGGCTCCCGGATAGAGCGGCGCAAAATCGGGCATCTTGAAGTCAGCCGGTGGCGGTGTCTGGCTCGCAGGACTTGAGATTGGAAGAGCGGGAGCGGCTTGCGGCGTCTCCACCTGGTTGGTGAGCGATGGCGTAGCAGTGTCTTGCTTTTTATCGCCCGACCCGCAGGAGGCCAGGATGGTCAATCCGATGAGAAGCAAGAAGCGCATGCGACTCTCCTCCATGATCGGCTTAGCCTAAAGCATTCAGGCCGGTTCAAGCAAATTAAGATGCTAAAGCTCTTGTCCTGCGCGACGGAGCGAGCGGGCATGCCGCGGCCAGATGTTCCCGCTCTATAGCGCGTTCCGCCAGCGATAGCTGATCTGCATCGCTGTTTGTGAGCCTATGCCGGAGCGAAGCGGCCGCTTCACTCCGGAAGAGCGTAGGCGATCAGAGCGTCATTCTGGCGCGTGCCGAGATATTTGTGCCCCCCTGCCGCGATCACGACGAACTGTCGGCCATTTTTGCGCAGGCGATAGGTCATCGGCGTGGCCTGGCCGCCGCCCGGAAGGCGCGCCTGCCAGACGATTTTTCCGGTGCGAATGTCGAAAGCGCGGAAATAGTTGTCCGTTGCCGCGCCTATGAACACGAGTCCCGAAGCGGTGATGACTGAGCCCCCGAGATTGGGCACGCCGGTCTTCAGCCAGATCGGAAACGGCGCCTGGTCCCGGGTCGTGCCGAATGGAACTTCCCAAAGCCGCTTCCCCGCCTTCAGATCGATGGCGATCAGCGAGCCCCAGGGCGTCCGATTGCATGGCGCGCCAAAGGGTGACAGCATCGGTCCCATTGTGAGCCCGTATGGGGAGCCGGTCCCAGGAAGCACGGGTTGGCCCGCCTTCTGAAGCTGAGCCACCTGCGCGCGCGGAACGAGCTTCATCAAGGCCGCAGCCTGTGTGGTGTTCACGATCAGGATGTTACGATGTGGGTCTATCGAGACGCCGCCCCAGTTCGTTGCGCCCATGAAGCTGGGGAATTGTATCCAGCCACGTGTGGATGGCGGGGTGAACAGCCCTTGATAGTTTGCCGAGCGAAACAGGTCCCGGCATTTGCCACGGTCATAAGGCGTGAAGCCGTACATGGCTTCTTCGGTCAGATCCTTCGCGCGAACGATGAAGGCCGGATTGGCCGGGAAGGGCTGCGTTGAGGAAAGCTGTTCGCCGGGAACTGCGCCCGCTTGTGGAACCGGGCGTTCGACGACGGGGAAGACGGGCTTTCCGTTGCGGCGGTCGAGGATGAAGATATGACCCTGTTTGGTGGCCTGCGCGAGGGCAGGCACTACGCCCATGGCGGTCGGCAGGTCGAAGGCCACCGGCTGCGATGGCAGGTCATAATCCCATAGATCATGATGCACTGTCTGAAAGTGCCACCGCACCTTGCCTGTGGATGCGTCCAGCGCGACGACCGAGCTTGAGTAATGGTCAAGGCCCCGGCGCTCACCGCCGAAATGGTCGGGCGCGGCATTGCCCATCGGGACATAGATCATGTTCAAGGCCGGGTCCGCGGACATCGGCGCCCAACTATTGGGAGTGGAGCGGACGAGAGACTCGCCCGGGTGCGTCTTCGATGCGGACTCCATGCCGGGAGGAACGGCATTCCATGCCCAGGCGAGCTTGCCTGAATGGACATCGAAGGCGCGAATGGCGCCTGCCGGGACATCGACCCGCACATTGTCGATGACGCGTGCGTTGACGACGATCTTATTGTCGATGAACACGGGCGGCGATGATACCGCCATGTCTCCGCGCTCATATTTGCCGAGACCCTGCCGCAGATCGAGGATGCCGCCCGCCCCGAACGACGCGCAAAGGCGCCCCGTCGCCGCGTCCAGGGCGATTAGGCGCATGTCGAGCGTTCCAGCCACGATGCGGCCCGCACAAGGCGCGCCCGCGGCAACGGCGGGATCGCGCACATAGGTGACGCCCCGGCAATTTAATTGATAGGTGCTGAAATTATCGGACTTTGGATCGAACGCCCAAATCTCGCGGCCGGATTCAGGATCCAGAGACACGATCCGGGTGACGCCCGAGCAGGTGTAGAGCCGATTTTCCGCGATGATCGGCGTGGCCTCGAATGTGGGCGAGCTCTGTCCCAGAGCCTTGATCATCCCAATATGGTAGGTCCATGCGGGTTTCAGCGCCCAGACATTCTCAGGCGTGACCTGCGTCAGCGGCGAATATCGCGTTCCGCCTGCGTCTCCACCCCAATGATTCCAACCGGCAATGGGCCCTGCCAGATCGATGCGGGGATTGGGCGTGAACCAACCCTGCCCATAAACGTGCATGGCCGCGCCGATCAACGCGACAGGCAACAGGATCGCTAAGGCAACGCGCTTGGCTTTTCGGAAAGCACGAGGAGGCAGGCTGGAGGTCACATCTGTTCTTTCATCGGATGAATGATCGCGCAGGTCGGAAACTTGGTCCGCCGGGCTAGATCTGGAACACGTCGAATGAGCCGACATGTGCGCGATTATGCTTGATACGCTCCACCATGCGCCAGCAGCCATCGATCTTACGCCAGCGATCATGATAGTCGCCTAGCGTGGCGAAGGTGAGGTGCTTGCGTTCGCCAATCCCTAGATGCATGTCGCTGACATAGCAGCGGCTCTGCGCCTCATCCCCATTCACATCGACTATGAGATTCCCAAGAAGATGCTGCGTTGGTCCGCATGTATCGAGATAGCGGCGCAGGGTAGCAATAAAGGCGGCACTGCCGTCGAGCCGGCCTTCACCAACATCGGCGACCGCGTCATCCACCAGTATTTCGGCTATCCTGCTCCAGTCGCGTTCGTCCATCGCGCGGGCAAATTCGGCGAGCTGCCGGGCAATCTGATGGTGCGCGATCACGTCGTCCAAGGTCATGTCTATTCCGATCATCTGTTTCCATTCCTTTGAAAGAAATGGCGCATCTGCGACGCCATGATCCTGGTCGCTGTGTCGCCCGGATCGCGCAGGTGCTGGCGGACGAGATGAAAGCAGGTCTGGTCTATCCCAAGCAGAAGGATTTGCGCCTCAAGCATGACATCGCTGTCCTGCTTGGCTGCGGCGAAGGCTGGCTGCAGTTCTGCCAGCATGTCGATCAGCGCGTCGCGCTGAAGCGATATTTTGCGGTATAGCTGCTCTTCCAGCGCGGCCACTTGGGTGAGGAGAGTGCAGGTTTCCACATTAGACCGGTGAAAATTGAGATAGCCCGCTGTCCATGCCATGAGTTCGGGAAGTTGTGGGTTACACAATTCTGCAAGGTGACGAAAAACGGGCTTCCACGCGGGTTCGAAATCTTCGGCTATGGCTATGACCACCGCGAGTTTCCCATCGAAATGGCTGTAAAATGCGGCCCGGCTGACGCCTGCCTTCACCAATATCTGTTCGATTGAACTGGCGACATAGCCGCGTTCCGAAAACACCTTCAGCGCCGCCTGTGCGATAATGTGGCGCGTGCGGGAGCGCTGCTCCTCCTGCAACTGATTTCGCCGGGGTGTGACGGTTTCCAAAAATGTCAGCTCCGATGTTCGGCTAACGAGCTAGCATGGTCCGTGCAGAGTGACAATACAAAGTGTATGGGCGAACGATGTGTATGGGGGGGGAACGCCACACTGGTTGGGCCGCTGTGCTGGAAGAGGGTTCGATGTCTGTCGCGCGCTGCCTAGGCGCAGCTGTCCAATCGCTTAGCCGTGGAAGCGATGGGCGCCCGACAATGTCGTTCAATGATCCAGCCCTTGAGCTATGGATGGCTTTCTCCTACCGGAGAGCGGCTGAATAGTGCGAAAAAGACAGGTTTGGGAGGCATCGCTGTGGTTGATAAACGCGTTGCGATCGTCACCGGCGGTGGAACGGGCGTCGGGGCCGCGTCGGCCAAAGCTCTCGCTGCCGACGGATATAATGTGTTGGTGAACTACGCCCGCAGCAAGGACGCGGCGGACGATGTGGTCGCCCATATCGTTGCAGGCGGCGGCGACGCTGTTGCGGTGCGCGGTGATGTCGCGAGCGACCATGATTGCCGAGCGCTCGCTTCGGCCGCAGTTGGTCGCTGGGGCCGCATCGATGCTCTGGTCCACTCGGCGGGAGTGACCCAGTTCGTGTCGATGAGCGATCTGGAAGGGCAGGATGCCGAGGACTTCCATCGTATCTATGGCGTGAATGTTATCGGTGCTTATCAAATGGCGCGGGCGGTGCTCCCTGCGATGCGCGCGCAAGAAGGGGGCGCCATCATACTCGTTTCCTCGATCTCCAGCTTGAATGGAACCGGCAGCTCTTACGCCTATGCGGCGTCCAAGGGAGCCCTGAACACCTTGACCATGGCGCTGTCCCGTAATCTCGCTCCGATCCGCGTCAATGCCGTGCTACCCGGCGTGATAGATGGCGACTGGCTTCGCAGGGGGTTGGGGGAGGACGGATTCGATCAGGCCCGCAAGACGTTCGAGGACGCATCCGCACTAGGCCGCTTGTGCACGCCAGAGGACATCGCCTCCACGATCCGGTGGCTGGTGAGCGAGGCCCGCGCGATGACGGGCCAGCTTGTTACGATCGATGCGGGGGCGATGATCGGCCGCCCCCCGCAAGTTGTACTCCGCTAGCTCAGGTTCCGCCGCGCAGGTGTTCGAGCCACTCTCACAGAGCATTGGCGTTGGGCGAGCAGGCGTAATCTAGACGCGACTTTCCCGCAGCATTCGATAGATTTTTCCGGGAAAAGGCGTTTACGGGCGACAGCAGGCCGAATATCCGCTATTGCATCATTATTGCGCGGAATTTGCTGCAGGCATCCGCCGTGACTGAGAGACCAACGCGCTCCCGCTTGCAAGCCGAGGAGCGCTTCATGGACGACCTGAATTATTTGCTGCGACGAGAGCAGGAAGAACTGCTTCGCGCACAATATGCGCCATGCATATCAACGCGCGCGGCATATCAAGGGCTGGCGCAAGGCTATGCCCGGCGCATTCGCGACCATCGTCTCCCTTACCGGTCGAAGAGGGCGGACGGGTCCACGCCCTTTAACCCCTTTCCTTTCGGGCCTTGGGGAAATCAAGCATGAGCCGGGTCATCCATATCGATCAGTCCCCGTCCGCCATCGAAGCGCTCTGCGCCAAGCATATGTTTCGGATGTCCACGGTCGAGCCGCTGCTGTCTGGCGGGTCGAGGGTTGTGTTGCTCGATCCCAGGGACGCGGAGGCGCTTCGCGTCATTATGAAGCACAAGCTGATCCTGGGCGAGGTAAAGCGTTCTCCCTCTCATATCGCCCGGCAGTTGCCGCCCAATGGTTCACGGAGATAATTGTGGAACAATCCCATCGTCTGGAACGCGGGCGGCTCGCGGCGCTCAGTCAGGCTCTTCTGGCAAATTGTCCGCGGCAGAAAAGCCAGCATGAGGAACAAGCCCGAGCCTATGCTAAGATCATTGATGTGTTGAGCCGCGAGGGACATGAAGCCCTCGCGCGCTTGCGCGACTGATCGGGAGCGGCGGCGAACGAGCCTCGGGAACAGGAGCGAGCTTCGCGAAGTTCTTCGCGTGCTGGCAGCCAAAACCGGCCGCGAGCAGATCAGGATATTGCATGCGCCTTAAAGTGGAAGCGAGGCTCGCCTATCATATGCCGCAGCAGGCTGACGTGCTTCTGGCGATTGAAGGCGCGCAGATGCCGGAGCAGCGGCTGGTAAATGACCTGCTGACCGTCCGTGGCACCGAACCGTTGCGCACCGTGCCGGGCGATGATGGGATTGGCCGCAGAACCTGGGCTACCGCGCAGGGTGATTTTCTGGCGGAATATCACGGCACCTTCGACGTGGAGCGAGGCGCCAGGTCTTTGATAGGGCTGCCCGTCTCCGCGCGACCCGATCTGCCTGCCCATGTCATACCCTATCTTTGGCCTAGCCGGTTCTGCCAGTCCGATCGCTTCGTATCTTTCGTGGCGCGAGAGTTCGGAGACTTTGATGGAGGGGCGAAGATCGATGCGATGGCGCAGTGGATACGCCGCAACATCGATTACAGGCTGGGTGCGAGTCACGGCACGACGAGTGCGGTCGATAGCTTTGTGGCGCGCGAGGGGGTCTGCCGGGACTTTTCGCATGTGATGGCGGCCTTTGCCCGCGCAGCTGGTATCCCGGCGCGCCTGGTTTCGGCCTATGCCTGGCAGCTGGACCCGCCCGACTTTCATGCTGTCGTCGATGTCTGGCTGGACGATGGCTGGCACCTGGTCGACGCCAGCGGGCTTGCTCCAGTGGAGGGGCTTGTGCGCGTAGCCGTCGGAAGAGACGCCACCGACATCTCGTTCATGACGATTTTCGGATATGCGGAGCTGGTCAGTCAGGAGGTTTGCGTGACCTGTCTGACGGCTGATACGGTGGACAGCCCTCCGCTCGAAAACTGAGCTGCCGGAACCTCAATCGCCCTTGGATGCGAGCCAGATCGTGTGGATTACATGTTCCTCACCAGCCAGGGCAGGGATGCTCACCTCGTCCACGCCAAAACCAGCTTGTTCAAGGCGATCGACAAAGTCGTCATCCGTATAGGCCGACCATATGGCGAGGATGCCGCCCGGCTTCAGGGCCTCACGCGCCACTCGCAGTCCCCAGTTGCAATAAAGCCGTTCGTTGGGAAGGTGGATCATTCCGTCAGGACCGTTATCGACGTCGAGAAGAATGGCGTCGAATCCCGCCTTGTGCCTGACGATCACGTCGTGAACATCGGCCATCTCCAGCGACAAGCGGGGATCGATGAGATAGTCCTTGAACAGATGCGCCAACGGACCTCTGGCCCATTTGACGACCTCGGGCACAAGTTCGGCCACGACGACTTCTGCCGTAGATGACAGTGAACGGAGGGTCGCGCCCAGCGTGAAACCCATGCCGAGCCCACCGATAAGGATGCGGCCGTCGCGGTGGGATAGCCGATCGCATGCCAGCGTCGCCAGGGCCTCTTCCGAATGGCGAACCTGATTGCCCATCAGTTCATCGTCGCCGAACTGGATCGAATAATCGTCCCCGCGACGCCACAGCATCAGTTCGCCGCCATCGGGCAGCTTGGCTGTGTCAACCAGCTCTACGGGAATTTCTTCCCTGTCATCTTGTGACGCCAACGCTGTCATTGCGTGTTATGACCGTGACTTTAGCTGGTCATATTGACCAGGCTCCGCCTTGAAGACGTCCCGAGCAAAGTTACGGACTGCAGCCGCTGATTTGAACGTCTCGTCCTGCAGATGGGAGGTTACGAGTGGATAGCCTTGAGAATTATAGCGGGTCTCCCGAACCGTGAGCCGAAAGTTCCCTTCATCATCCTTGCTGATCAGATAGGGGCGGACTGCTTCTCGGCTCATGGAGACTCCTGACTGTAATTTAGATTATCGGCAGCAAAGAAGTGCTGCCGGGGATGGAGGTTAGCCCACCATCGCCATGACAACGCGCTTCAATTCACTGCTCGACAGGGTCGCCGGGCGACCCGGAGCAGGAGACCGCGCCTCTAACCGGCATAAGGCCGGGGAGAGCGTTGCGCGTTTTTCGGGTTTGGAAAACATATTCATAATCAGTCCTTGCGGTCTATGCCGCGTTTCAATGTATGTCTCGCCGCACGGCACAGCCTGTGTCAGGCGCGGCCAAATTGTCGGCGAGGACATGAAGTGTGTATCTGGGAATGCGCCGCATCGGCCAAAAAGGCTTTGCAGCGCCCCGCTCAAGACGATGCCCGGTTCTTTCGGGCGAGATAGCGTGCGTCGCGGGCCGACTTGCGTTCAGCCTCACTGAGTTCGGGCTTTTGCTTGGCTGCCTTTGCAGCAGCCTCTTCGCTGGCCTGCGCCCGCTTGGCCGCCTTTTGCTCTTTCGCCGCGAGTAGTGCGTTCTGGCGCTTTTCCCGCGCCGCAGCCTCCTTAGCAAGGCGGCGTTCCACATCTTCGGGGGCGGAAGCCCGAACCACCGGCGCTTTGGTCCGCAATCGGTCGAGAACCTCTGTCCGGGCGCTCGCCGCAGCGGCTATGCGCTCCTGGAAATGTGGTTCCTTATATCTTTTCATTAAGAGGAAAGTCCTGTCTTTTTAAAATTCGTGCGGGCCATCGCGGGCGGCCGAAGCCGCCCAGCGCCTGCCTTCACGCAGGTTGGAGGTTGGTTGCCGATGCCTTGCCGCGCTGATCAGTTTCCAGCGTGTAGGACACGCGCTGATCCTTCTCGAGCGTGCGCATGCCCGCCCGTTCAACGGCGGTGATGTGCACGAAGGCGTCGCCGCCGCCGCTTTCCGGCGCGATGAAACCATAGCCCTTGTCGGCGTTGAAGAATTTGACTGTTCCGGTGATCATATTGGAGCTCCTTGTCCAAATTTCATGGGAGCACGCGAAGATGCGCGCATCCTAGCTTCAAGAGGCAAATGTGGGACAAAGGAGAGCCGAGGCGGCCCGATATCCGTCGAAGCGCGACGTTCAGCGAGATGTTGATAGCACAAGTCGATGCAAAAGCAAAATGCGGGTGCTAGGCCGACCGGTCGACCGCTTTCCATCTGTCTTGGAGAGCCTCTTTATCTCCCGTTGTTTTCGCCTTATTGCCACACCCATGGCGTGACTGGATGCGCCGTTATTTCGAGGGCGCAGCCTCGTCCCGCTTGGCTTGAGCCAGTGCGTCATTCAAGGTCGAATATCGCCATTCCCGATAATGGTAGCGATATGCCGGCACTTTGGTGATGCCATAGCGAGCCATGAGTTCGGCTTCGACCTCCGGGGCAACAGTCATTTTTCTCTCCCATCCTGATTAGCGAGTTGGGCGGCAGGATTATTGCCGTCCTCCGGTTGCGGGCCGGGCGAGCAGCTTGACCGCATCTTCGACCACGGAATATCCCGTTGGATCACCGATCGCCAAATCGAGCGGCCGCGCGCCCAAGGAGGTGTTGTGGGTGTTTAGGAAGCGGATTGCTTCCTCATGCCCCAGAAGAACGAATGCAAGATGGGTGATCAAACCCTGCCGCCTCGCCTGGTCAGGAGAAATCCGCGTCTCGCGGTTGACGAACGCTCGTCTTCGCGGGCGTGCGGGTGTGATGGCGTCCTCCGTCATGCGAACAGATGCTTGTGCAGTATCGATTCACTGCCTGCGCCAGCTGGCCGGATGAACGAAATATGATGCCGGGAATAAAGTTGATTGAGGTCCATGTGAGAATCCCTGGTAAGCGGGAGCGCGATGGTCTCTCAGTCAAGAACGCCTACATTGCTATGTCCTTGATATTTTCCATATAGGCTTAATCTGGAATCTTACAACATTTGCGCTGCCGACGG
Organism: Sphingobium sp. EP60837; assembly: GCF_001658005.1. Lineage (NCBI taxonomy): Bacteria > Pseudomonadati > Pseudomonadota > Alphaproteobacteria > Sphingomonadales > Sphingobiaceae > Sphingobium > Sphingobium sp. EP60837. The sequence goes on from NZ_CP015987.1 coordinate 948,742, forward strand.
AACCTGCGTGCCGCCCATATGCAGACGCAAATTGCCGGTCGGCAGGCAAATTGGTGGACCTCAGGTCAAGGTGCGTTTGAACAGCGCCAGCGTCCGGCTCCAGGCGAGATCAGCGGCCGCCTTGTTGAAGCGGGGCGTCGTGTCGTTGTTGAAGCCATGTTCGGCGCCTTCGTAAGTATAAGCGGTGTACCGTTTGCCCGCCTGCTTGAGCGCTTCCTCATAGGGTGGCCAGCCGGCATTGGTGCGCGCGTCATTGCCGCCAAAATGGAGCAGCAGTTCGGCGTTTATCTTGGGCACATCGGCCAGCGGCGGGGCGCTGCCGTAGAAGGGCACGGCGGCGCGCAGCTCGGGAAGGCGCGTCGCCAGCAGATTGGCTATACCGCCGCCGAAGCAGAAGCCGGTCGCGCCCAGCCTGCCATTGCCACCTTCGATCGTCAGCGCGTGGCGCGCGGCGGCGACGAAATCCTCACCGATCCTGGCGCGGTCGAGCGTCGCGAACTGCTCGCGCGCTTTGTCCTCGTCCCCCGGATAGCCGCCCAAGGTCGTGAGAGCGTCAGGTGCGACCGCGATGAAACTATCGACGGCGAGACGGCGGGCGATGTCCTGGATATGCGGGTTGAGCCCGCGATTTTCATGCGCGACGATAATGACGGGCAGTTTCTTCTTCACCTTTGCAGGCCGTGCGACATAGGCGCGGATGGCGCCATTGCCCTGTGGCGAGGGGATGTCGATCCATGCCGTGCTGATGCGCGGGTCAGCCGGGGCGATCACCTGGCCGATAGCGAAATCGGGGCTAAGCGCCGTCAGCAGCGCCGTGGCGGCGGCCACGCTGCCCGCATGGACCGCGCATTGGCGCAGGAAGCCGCGCCGGTCGAGCGCGCCGTGCACATAGGCGTCGAAAAGGTCCAGAACATCGCGGCTGAAATCAGTGCTGACGGGTCGGTCGGTGGCTGACATTACGGCACTCCAACAAGGGGTGGGGTAAGGGAAAAGCGAGGCGATCAGCCGTGCGTTTGTTGCAGGGCAGCGGTGAGGGCATCGACATCGGCGGGATCGATCGGCGCGCCATAGACAGTCACCATCTTATTGACGGCGTCTCGCCAGAATTGCGGGCCTTTGCCGCGGGGCTGGGTGGTGATGTAGTCCAGCGAATGGCAGCCCATGCAATTGTTGACGATGATCTCGCCCTTCGCGCCCGCCAGAGCGAAGGGAACGGTGTCGGCTGGCAGTTCATAATCCCGAGTCCGCGCCGTGGCGGTAGCTGCAAGCGCGATGAGACCGAGGGCGAGCAGATAGGGCTTGGGGCTCATGCTGCCTTCACTCCGATGGTTTCGACGACATTGCGCATGTAGCCCGCTGGTTGCCAGCGGGGTGTCAGGGGCTGTGTTTCGCCGTCATGGCCGATGGCCCGGACCTTGATCCGGTGATCGCCAGCGGCGAGGGTGGCGGGCGCGGTCCATTCGCGGAAGGAATAGCGGCCAAGATCCTGGCCGAGCCGCGCCTCCTTCCAGTTGGCGCCGTCGTCCAGTGACAGTTCGACGCGGGCGATGCCGGTGCCGCCGTTGAAGGCGATGCCCCGGAAGGTGACGGGGCGGCCCGCGCGAATCCGGTTGCCATCCTTGTGGCTGGTGACGAAGGAGCGGATATTGAACCGGCCGATAGGCTTGGTCTTGTCCGGCTTTTGCCCAGGCGCCACGCAATTGCAGTCATTGTCGGGGATGCGATAGGCGGTCTTCATCCAATAGCCGTCATATTGCGCATCGACGACATTGATCTCGTGGAGATGCTTGACCCAATAGGTGCCATAATAGCCCGGCACAATGAGGCGGAGCGGATAGCCGTTGAGGAAGGGCAGGTCGGCCCCGTTCATGGCCCAGGCGACCATGACATCGCCATCGCGGGCGTGGTCGATGTCGAGCGCCTTAATGAAATCCGGAATGCTGTCGGAGGGCGGCGTATCGAGGCCGTTGAAGGTCACCTGCCGCGCGCCTTGCCGAACGCCCGCGCGGTCGAGCAGCGCCTTTAGCGGCACGCCCAGCCAACGGGCGTTGCCCATGGCCCCATTGCCCAGCTGCCCGCCGCCGACGCGGGGATCGGAAAAGCCGCGGCTGTTGCCCGAACATTGATTGACAGCAACGATCTCCTGCCTCGGAAAATCGCGCTTCAACGCTGCCAGCGAGAGCGACAAGGGCTTACCCACATGGCCGCCGATGGTCAGGCGAAACTGGGCGTGGTCGATAGCGGTGGGCAGGCCCGACAGATGATAGCGCACGAAAAAGGCGTCATTGGGGGTGAGCAGCCCCTGATTGAAGATCTCGAACGGCGTTTCGAGCTGCGGCGGGCGCATGGTGAGGCCGATGAGCGGGCGCTTTTGCGGCAGTTGGACCAGGGGCCGTTCGCCATTGTCGAAGGGCAGGCGCACGGTGGACGCCCGCGCAAGGCCCGGCGCGGTGATCAGCATGCCCGCCGCTGCGCTGACGAATTGCCGTCGATTGATGTTGTTCATGGTCGTTACTCGTTAAGGATGTCGGAAAAGATATTCCTCTTCAGGCGCTGAGTCTTTGCGCTTGTAGATCGGCGCGATCGGCAAAGCTCAGCAGCGGTGCGGCGCGTTCCTGGCTCGGCCGACGCTTCACACCTGCCAGCACGGCCGCGTCGAGATGGGGCGCGAGCATCTCCATCAACTGATAAGCATAGTTGCGGAGCAGCGATCCCTTGAGCGTCGCGATCTTGGTCACGCTGGGTTGGAAGAAGCGGTTTGAGCCCGGCAGCACCATCAGAGAGTCGCCCGGCCCGCTGCTGACGGCCATTTGCGATACGATGCCGACACCCATGCCCAATCGGACATAAGTCTTGATCACATCGGCATCCATGGCGGTGAGCCGGATGTCCGGTTCTATACCCGCCCTTTCATAGGCTTCGTTGATCTGCGATCGGCCGGAAAATTCGGGATTATAAGTGATGATGGGATAGCGGGCCGTGTCGGCCAGCGAGACATGCTCGGCGCGGGCCAGCGGATGATCGGGCGGGACGATCACGACATGCTCCCAGCTGAAGCAGGGATAGGTTTGCAGTTCAGGATAGTCATCCACCGCTTCGGTCGCGACGCCGATATCCGCTTCGCCCCGCAGCACCAGATCGACCACATAGCGCGGCGTGCCCTGCCGCAATTCGATCTCCACCTCCGGAAAACGCTCGCTAAAGCGCAGGAGAACCGGGGGGAGGACATAATTGGCCTGATTGTGCGTGGTCGCGACGACCAGGCGGCCCTTATCCTCCTGCACGAACTGTTCGGACAGGCGCTTGAGGTTGTCCGCCTGGTGAAGCAGCTTGTCGATCAGTTGGGCGGCATTTTCCCCCGCCTTGGTCAGGCCGGTGAGACGCTTGCCGCGACGAACGAAAATATCGACCTTCAGTTCAGCTTCCAATTCCTTGATCTGCTTGCTGACGCCGGATTGCGATGTGGAGAGCCGGTTCGCGACCTCGGTCAGGTTGAGATTATGCTGGATCGCCGTGCGAACATAGCGGAGCTGTTGAAAGTTCATGGACGCCCGACCCCGCCGATAGCGAGCCGCACGATGGCGAAGGCCGAAGCCTTATCCCTGCAAAGCTGTATCACCCCTGTTTCCCCTGATCATATTGTTTGAGGCATCCAAGGCAGGGTAGCTTTATTTACAACTTAAATGATTGAGAAACACTGTGTTGGCAAGAGAGGGGCCACGCTTTGCGCTAAAGGTATTCCGCGAACGGGCGTTTCCCAGGCTCTTAAAAAACCGTCTATTATCATAGGTTTGTATAGATTCAGTTCGCTACTGAAGGCTTGCCCGCAGCTTTCCTTTAGGCCCAACGAGAATATCTAACGTCCCTTTCCTTGGTTGGATGTCGATCTGCCGCACCTAAAAAGCGTGGCGTTGCCATCCGGAGGATTTTGTCAGGACATGAAGATCGCGCTTGCCGCAATTATAGGAACTTTGGCTTGCGCCGCGGGAGCGGCCGCATTGCCGGACGAGCAATCCCAGCTGCCAATCAAGGAGTTTATGGGCCATGTGATGCAGCGCAATGCCGAGCAGTTGTGGCAATGGACCGCGCTGGAAACAGACGTTCATGGCGAGCGATCCGGAAAGCCCGTGACGGAGGAGGATTGGGAGAATGCGGAGAGCGATGCGCTGACGCTGCAGCAACTCAGCTACGCGCTGGAGCATTCGGCCTACCGTATTGCGGATGTTGAGTGGGACAAGCATCTGATTGCCTTCAGGGAAACGGCGAGCGCCAGTGCCGATGCGGCCGAGCGCAAAGACTTCGCGGCGGTGCAAAGCGCGGGCGACCGGATCAATGCGCAGTGCGTCGCATGCCACCTGACCTTCGCACCGGATATCGAGGCGCCGCCGCCCCCGCTGCCGGAAGGCTTCTGATAGGAGAACGAGGCCAGGCGAAGACATTGCGGGGCGGACTGCGTCGGTTGAGGAGGTCCGCTCGCAGACGCGGTTCCTGAAATAGGTCCTGTCCAAGGGAAAACTGGCCGACCCCGAAATTTGGGCCGGCCAGATGCAATGAGGCAGTATCTAGCGGGCGATGACTGGCCGGTCGGTGGGCACACCGACAGCGCCCCCGCCGAAAGGCCCGTTATTTTCGACGCAGACCCGCTCGACACGTTCGTGCAGCAGCGGCTGGCCAGGCCGGTTGGCGGGCTTCACATCATAATGCCAGCCGTCCGGCTTGTCGGCTTCGGTGTAGCGCTTGACCGGGATCGTCGCGGTCCAGGGACGCGAATAGACGGTCGGGTCGGTGAAGGTCGCGACATAGTTGAAGCCGCTGCCCTTGGCATCGAAGATATAGCGTTCGGTCGCGCGGCCATTTTCGCTGATGAAATCGCCATAGCGGCCGAACAGCGCCTTGCCATTCTGGTTCTGCACATCGACGATCAGCGTATTGCCTTCCCAATGACCGCGCGCATCCCCATTCCATAATTTGATGGCGCCGGGCAGATGCGGCCGGTTGTCGAGAGGGATGATCCGCGTGCCGGAATCGAACAGGAAGACGACATAGTTGGGGAACTGGCGGATCTCGAAGCCGTGCCACATGAAGGATTTGGGCACGCCCGCCGGTGCGCAGCGCGCCAGCGGCTCAATGTAGCGCGGCTTGTCCGGGTTCGGGAAATTCTTGGCGAAATCCTCCTGCAGCGCACGGGCGGCGGGGAGGTAGGGGATTTGGCCGTCCACCGGGTCGGACACGCGGCTCGGCGCGCGTTGGTTGCGGGGCAGGTTCGCCGAGTCCGAAGGTTCTCCGGGCGGTCCGGCCTGCGGGTCGGTGAAGTTGCTGTGGTTAGAGATGGTGTTGGAATAGAAGCCGGAAATGTCAGGCTGGCCGTCCGCCAGCTTGGCTCCGGTCCAGGCGCCGGAAGCGATCACCGGCACCTGCTTTTGCCAGCGAATGCCGCCGCCATTGCCAGCGACGCGCGGCTGGGCGGGAGTGGCTTCGGGCGTTTGGGCGTGGGCTGCGGGGGCGAGCGCCAGCAGCGCGCAGAGCGCAATCTTGCTCGGTCTCATTTGACCTCCTTGTGCGGATAGGCCTGCTCATAGGGCAGGGTGAAGCAATAATCCTCGATCAGCTGGAAATTCTTGTCGCGTCGGCGATTGAGCAGCAGTTCGATCGACCAGGGCTTGGTGAAGACTTTGGGGTCCTCGATCGTGGCGCGATAGCTGATCGTGTCCTTGTCGACGAAGCTCCAGCGCTCGACCACATGCAGGGCGTCGCTGTGATAATTGCCCGCGCGGTCGAGCCAGGTTTCCTCATTGAAGCCGGTCACGTCCACGACCAGCGTGTCGCCGTCCCATTTGGCGCGGGAGTCGCCCAGATAATAGCCGTCCTCGGTATCGGTCTGATGGCCGGTGCCATTGGTGAAGATGGTGCGGACCTGATGGCCGAACTGGTGGACGAGCGTCAGATCGCTGTCGCGCTGAAAGATCTGGAAGGGCGCGGGATAATAGATGCCGCGCGGCGTCCCTTGCACCCAGCATTTGAGGCGGGGATCATCCTTCTCGCGCGCGGCGAAGTTGCGCTGCTTTTGCGCGAGCGCCTCGGGGCGATAGGGGATCGAGCCGCCCTCCACCACGCCAGGCCCCGGAGGCGCATCCTGGCGTCCGGCATGCGGCTCCAGGTCGTAATCGGCCTCGCTCAACGTCTGCCAGATGCCCGCGAAATCGGGATGGCCGTCCGCGCGGCGCGGGATTTGGCTGCCGGTCTGCGCGCTTGCCGCCGTTCCGGTGAAGGCGATCGCCAGCAGCGCGGTCGCGGCGGCGAGGCGGCGGGCTCTTGTCATCAGTTGTCCCATCTCAGCGCCTCGTCGGTGCATCGGGGGCGCTGCCGGTCTGGACCTTGCGGCCGCTGTCCAGCGTGATGGTGGCGGCATAGCCGAAAGGACCGCCATTCTTGGCGCGATAGCCCGCGATGCGGATGTTGGTGCCGGGGCTGACATCCTCTTTGCTGAGGCCATTGGTACGCAGCGAGCTGGGCGTGCCGAACTCGAAGCCCCAGTTGGTCACCGATCCGTCCTTGTTCTTGACGTCCAGATAGATCCAGCTGTGCGGATTGACGAAGCGCGCCTTGGTGACGACGCCCTGGATGGCGACGGGCTTTGCGGAATCGAACTCGGCCGCAAAGGCGTGGTGGGCGACGCTTTGGGTTGCCGAGCCGCCTACCGCTAGTAGCAAGGCGGTCACGGCAATGGTGCGCCAGTGTTGATAAGCCATGAAGCCTCCTCAGAACTGCGTGCGAAGAAGTGCGCCGACGTAGCGGCGGGCGCCGATGCCGTCGTAGCCAATCGGCGCGGTGTTGCTGAAATCGTTGATGCTGGTCGTGTAGCGCGTGTCGAAGACATTCTTCGCGACGACGCTGAGTTCCGTCTTCGCGCCGCCATGATCGCGGATGATGCCGAAGCCGACATCCGTCAGATTATAGCCCTTCTGCCAGCCATAGTCGGACAGCAGCTGTTCCAGATTGTGGCGCGAGCGGTAGCTGTTGTTGGCGAAGGCGTGGACCGACCAGCCCGAGTTCGACAGCTCACCGACATAGTTGAAGCCGGTGATGATCGTCCAACGCGGCGCGCCAACGACCTGGCGTCCGGTGTTGTTGCAGATCGCGACCGTGGCCGGATAGGAGCGGGGGCAGGTTGCGGTCGACCAGTCGGAATAGGTCGCCTTGTTATAAGCGCCGCCCAAGGTGAGGCTGAGGCCGTCCAACAGCTGGAGGGCCGCATCGAACTCGACGCCGCGCGCCTTGACGCCGGGGATGTTGCCGAGGCGCGAGCTGTAGCCGGTCGATGAACTCGGGTCCGGTTCGCTTGTGACGTTCTGATAGTCGCGGACCTTGGTGTAATACGCGTTGAGGTTAAGGGTCAGCGGACCGAATTGCCCCTTCACGCCCAGCTCGAAGTCGGTGGTCTTTTCCGGCTTAACATTGCGGCGCGTGCCGTTGTTTTCGAACGCGACCGCGCCCGACTTGCCGCCGCCACTCGCCGAGGCATAGAGCAGGACGTCGTCGGTCAACTTGTAATTTGGATTGATGAGCCATGAAATCGAATCATCATCGATGCGCTCGCCTGTGATGGTGGCGAAGTCCGTGCCCAACTGCGCGCTGCGGATGGCGTCTGCTGTGGCGTTTCCGGTCGAGACGAGCGGCGCGCCGTCAGCCCGGAACGAAGTGCGGGTGATGTTGCTCTTCTTCTGTTCGCGTGTGTAGCGGATGCCCGCCGTGATCGATGCGCGATCGGTGACCTTCCAGTCGAACTGGGCGAATGCGGCCTGGCTGTCGGAAATCGGATTCTGGTTGCTGAACGCGAAGATGTTGGCGAGCGAGGCGCGCAGCAATTCCCGGCCCGTGGGGGTGTTGAGCGTATTATATTGCGCGTTGGTAGCGTAGAAAGCGCCTGCGTCCGCGCCATACAGGTTGCGGCTCGTGGTGTCGGTTTCGATGCGGAAGAAATAGAGGCCCGCCTGATATTCGATCGATGGCGTCAGCGAACCGGCGATGCGGAATTCCTGCGAGAGCTGTTCGGTATCGACCAGCGTGCCGCCCCGCGCGATGGCGAAGCGGGTCTGCTCACTGTCATTCTTCGCGTCGAAGTGGAAGGTGCGATAGGCGGAGATCGACTTGAGTTCGAATGGCCCAGTGTCCCAAGTCGCGATAACCGAAACGCCGCGGTTGCGGGTGATCAGCGGTTCGGCCTGGTCCATGTCGATCGTCCGCCACGACCCGATGATGGGCGTGTAACCACCGAAATAGCTGCGGGCGAGGCGCGTGCTGTAGGTCGTCGTGCGCGCGGAACCGTCATTCAGCGTTGCAGGATCGACCATGAACGGCTTGGTGTTGCTGTTCTCGTTCGTTTCGGCGGAATCGAGGTTGAGGCGCAGCGAGAAATTGTCGCTGGGCTTGAACAGCAGCTGGGCGCGGCCGCCCCACCTGTCGCGTTCATGCCAATAGCCGCCACGCGGGTTGACGTTGCGGATGTCGCCGCGCTGTTTATCGACGAAGAAGGAGACGCGGAACGCCAGCACATCGTCAACCAGCGCATTGGTGTAGGAGCCGCGCGCCTTGAAAGAAGGCGTTGAAAGCCCCCCTTCCAGCTCGATCACGCCCTCCGGCGTGAAGGAGGGGAGTTTGCTAGTATATTTGAGCACGCCGAGCGACGTGTTCTTGCCCAGCAGCGTGCCTTGTGGGCCGCGCAATATTTCGACCTGCTGCAGATCTGTGAAGTCCTGATAGGTCATGCCGACATGGCCGAGGAAGACGTCATCGACGATCACGCCGACAGCGGCTTCCATATTGTCGTTGCCGCTGGTCCTGCCAATGCCGCGCAGCGACACGCCGGTGCGGCGGGCGTTGGGCGTGGTGGCGGTAAGGCCCGGCGCGCGCTGGGTCAGGTCGGCGATGGTGAAAACGCGCTGCTGGGCGATCGTCTCGCCGCTCACGACGGAGATAGGGATGGGGACGTCGTTGATGTCCTCGGCCCGGTTGCGCGCGGTGACGACGATGGCTTCGGCCGCGTCAACCGCTGCTTCCGCCTCGGCGGCGGGTGCCTGGGCATAGGCGGCAGAGGCGGTGGACAGGAAAAAGCCAGCGCATAGCAGCGCCACGCCGCGCCCGCGCGATGGCTTGTTGTCGATGGAAAGCATGATGTGATCCTGAAATTTAAAAGTGGGCGATGCGAGCGATTACTTGCCCGGACGATCGACCCCGTGGGTCAGTGTGGCGATGCGATAGACCGCGCCGCGACCGACGACATAAAGCTGCGAACGGTCCTTGCCGCCGAAAGCCAGATTCTGCGGAGCGCGGGGCAGAGGGATGATCCCCAGAGCAGAGCCATCGGCGCCGAAGATCTGAACGCCCGCGCTGGTCGCGACATAGACGCGGCCGTCCGCATCGACGGTGATGCCGTCCGCGCCGCTGCTCGGGCCATTGGGCGTTTCCTTGAACCCGACGAGCTTGGCGAAGTCGCGGCGGTTGGAAACGCTGCCGTCCGCGCCCACGCTATAGGCGATCAGCGCCTCGCCAGCGGTATTGGCAACATAGAGCGTCTTTTCATCGGGGCTGAGCGCTACGCCGTTCGGCCGACGGATATCGTCCGCGATCAGTGATACTTTGCCGCGCTTGTCCACCCGGTAAAGGCCGGTCTTCGCTGGCGAGGCGCCCGCCTGCGCCGGTGCGCCGGGATCGGTGAAATAAATGTTGCCGCTGCGCGCCGCCGCCAGATCATTGGGACGGTTGAAGGGCTTGCCGGCATAGCTGGTCGCCAGCGCCTTCGCCTTGGGCTGAAGCACCGCGACGGCGGAGGGAGCGGTCTGCACGGCGAGCAGATCGCCCGCAGCGTTCACCGCCAAGGCATTGGCCGACCCGGTCTTTTCCAGATAGGTCGAAACGCTGTTATCGGGCGCGATCCGCACGATGCGGTCGGCGCGGTTCTCGGTGAACAGGAGCGACCCATCCTTCAGCAGGACCGGACCCTCCGTACCTTCAAAGCCTTCGCGCACGACATCAACGCGAGTGTCGGCGGCGACGATGCCGGGGATAGCGGGAGTCTGCACCTTCTGCCCCGACAGGAAGCCGCCCTGCGCCGCATAATCCTGCACGCCGACCGCGCCCGCGACCTGAAAGCCCTGCTGCGCGAGCAGCGACGCGGCTTTCTTCGCGCGGCCTGCATGGTTGGATACGGTGACGAGCTGGCGGTCGCGCGGAATGAAGGAGCGCAGGCGGCCGAGTTCGGACGGCTGGATGTTGAGATAGACGGGCAGGCCGCCGATCGTGCTGATCTCATCGGCGCGGCGAACATCGATGAACAGCACCTTGTCGGGCTGGGCGAGCAGCGCATCGACCTTCGCGCGATCAAGTACCTCGACGGCATTCTGCGCCTCGGCGGCCTGCGGTGCCGTCTGCGCGACGGCCACCCCGCCAGCAAGCATCAATGCAGCGGCGGCGGCTGACCAGGAAAGAACGGCGCGGTGCGAACGCTTAGTGGAAGCGCGAGAATCGGTGATCACTTATTGCCCCTATCTATATTATGAATGTTATTCCGATAGGGAGCATCAGGACTGGCCTGAACCAACTTGTCGTTCTACCTTTATGACATAATCCGCTTTTGAACTTTGTCGCGGCGGGAATGAATATTGGGCGGACAGCATGAATATGCGGCCCGCCCTGATAGTCAGATATGACGATTTCAGAAGGTCAGCTGAACCCAATCCACCTGCCTGCGGCGGCGACCGTCACCCATGCGAGAGTGGAGGCGAAGGCGGTCAGCTTCATGGAGACATCCGCCTGATGCGAGCCTGCCCGAATGTCTCGCACGCCAGCGCCTAGCGCGGGAACGACGGTTGCGGCGAGTAGGGCATTGCCGGCCCAGCCCGCGAGGTGCCCTTCATCCGAAATGCCATCAAGCGCGAAGAACCACGCGCCGAACGCCACGACGAAAAGACCGATGATCGCGGGCCGGTGACGCGGCTGACTGGCGGCGGCGAGGATGCCAGCGCCCGCCAGCCCGATCAGCATAGCGCCGCTGTTCAGCCCCTGCGTGGTCGCGAAGAGCAGCAGACTTCCGCTCCACAGCAGCAGCGCAAGCCCAAATATGGCGTTTTCCGGCAGGGCCATGCGGCCGCTCCTTACCTGGCGCGCCACAACATGGCTGAGCAGGATTGCAGCGGCCAGGGCCACCATCTTGATGAAGAAGGCGCCGCTCGGCAAAAGGGTGCGCGCCACGGTGATCGCCATTGCCACGCCAGTGACGATCGTGCCCACGACCCCCGTCACATACCAGGGATGCAAGGCTCGCTCCACATCGCGGTTACTCATGCCGGGCAGGATTAACCCCAACAGCCGCAGGTTGAGGCCCAGGACGGAGCCACCCAAAATGGCCAGAAACAATAGGTGCCCGGTTTCGACGACCGCGAAAATCCAGGCCGTTTCGTTGACATAGCGGATCACGGGTATGGCCGCGATGGCATCAACGGCGGGTTGGATGGACGGGGCGAGGTCGCGCAGGTTGACGGTCATGGGGCAAGCTCCGTTTCGATGGCGGCAAGGGTGACGGAGCGTTCCGAACATTGGGCGGCCGCTGCCACGAAACCCTGAGCGGTATCGCAGGAAAACCAATCATAGGCGGCGAAGCGCCCGGCGACGATCACCCCGATCCACAAGGCGAGCGAAAATGCCGCCGCGCGGCGGGCGGAGGCGGGCGGCTTGGCTTGATTGTCCCAAGCGGCGCGGTTGGCCTGCACCCGATAGTGAAAGTAGAATATGTTGGCGGCGGCGGCGATCAGGAAAATGAACTTCAGCCGGAATATGACATTATGATAATATTCCAGCGGATTGGCGAAGAACAGCGCCGCACCGGTAAGCAGCATCACGATAAAGCCCGCGACGGTGTAGGGAAGGAGTGTGTCCGTCACCTTCGACACGGGCGTGTTCTTGAAGGTTACGCCCAGCAATCTCAGATCGACGAACAGGATCGACCCGGCAAAGAGCATCAGGGTCAGGACATGCGTGCCTTCCAGCAGCATCCAAAGCCGCTCCGACCCTTGCAGTTGCGCGCTCCATGAGGTGTCGGAAATGGCATGCCCCGAATTGTCGAACTGCGCGCCCAGCTTGAACTGCAGATAGGCCAGGAAAGTCGACAGCATATTCTCCACCCGCTCTGCGCCGCCTGCCTGAGGGCGCGGCGTGGCGTTCAGGTTCCGGGCGTCTGTATAAACCAGGACTTTTCGGGAGGCATCGGCATTGCCATGATACCCCGCACCGTCCGGCGTCGTGAAATAGGGAAAAGATTTGTCGAACCGAACGAAGCTTTCAGAATATCCTTATGAATATTCTTCCTAATCCACGCGCTGTGGCGGAATGAGATAATCGCCGCCCAGATGTTCAAGGATGGTCCTGGATGGCGAGGCGTGCCGCACGTGGCGGCACGCCAGAGGGGACAATGCTGTGTCGGAGGAGAGCCGGATCTTGCTGGCGCACCGCCGCCGTTTGTTTCAGCGATCCCGCTTCATTCCTTTGCCTCGCGGCGCTCGGCTTCGTCATCCGTGATTGCGGGAGAGGCTTGCGGCCGACCGGCGTTGCCATTGGTGGAGCTGATCGCGATTTTTCGAGGTTGCATCGCCTCTGGAATTTCGCGCATCAGCTCGATCGAAAGCACGCCATCCTGCAAATCGGCGCTCCTCACCTGGACGTGATCCGCCAGACCGAAGCGGCGTTCGAAGTCACGCCCGGCGATACCGTGGTAAAGGACGTGGCCTTCCTCGCCGCCGCCCTTGCGGCCGGTCACGACAAGCATGTTCTGCTGTGCCGAGATTTCAATCTCGTCCTGACGGAAGCCCGCTACCGCCAGATCGATGCGATAGCGATCGTCACCTTTGCGGACAATGTTGAAAGGCGGGCAGCCCTCGCCGACATTTACAGCCAACCCGTTTTCAAGCAGGTCGAACAAGCGGTCGAAGCCGACCGTTGACATTCGGAACGGGCTAAAGTCGAAGTTCGTCCTCATATCCAAGTCCTCCGTTGAGCAACAAGTCTATGACGATGTGTCCGAGAGAGCGGACGCTCTCCATGCCGGATCCTGCCGGCATCCGGCAGCACTTATTTGGTAAGCTCTGGTGGCTTTTCAAGCCCCGCGAGCGCGCCAAACCCAGATGAGCTTTACAGCGTCGGCGATTAGCATTGATTGCCTTGAGGAGCGGCTTTGCTATCTCATTTCATCGCACAGTGGTTACCAACAGCCATCAGCAATATCGGCGGTGTGCAACGGAAATTGGGGCGTGCCCAAGCAAAACTTCACTTGCATCGATCAACTCTATTTAATAGGTAGAGATACAGGATGCAGATGGCCACCGCATCGCGCACAATGTGCTTAAAAGGCCCGCGGCTTTTGAAGGGATGCAGCTTGCTCCGCGTCATCAACGGCTAAAGCGCACGATGCTTAGGCGACCACGCCATGGATCGTGTTCCCCCCTTATCACGGGGAAAGAACGATGCGACCGAGTACCGATACTAAGCTTCTAGCAGCGAATCCTGAAAAGGTGCGGCAAACCTAGCACCCTATTTCATCCACATGCGCTGATCTATCTTCACGGCCGATTTTCGGCCGGGGCGGAGCGATGACCGCATTCCTCTAACAAGCGCCGTGAGGTGCTTGGTGAAAGGATGATCCATGTCCGCATGCCAATCCAGAGCCGCACCGCGCGGCTCAGCAAATCCTCGTGCCTATTCCATCTCGCTTCAGCATGCCGCTGCCGCCGTATTCGGCATTTCTGCGATGGATAGCGATCGGCGCGACGACTCCAAAGCAATCAAGAAAGAACCAAGGGAACTCCGTGCTTAACAAGAACAACCATAGGGACATCATTTCCATTCGCCTGGGCCTGTTGGCTTCTACCGCCGCTATGGGCTTGGTGAGTGCGCCTCACGCTAGAGCTGCTGATGAAGTTCCCGCTGCGGAGGCTGCATCCGCAGTTAATGCGGAAGAAATCTTCGTGACGGCGCGCCGCCGCGACGAGGACGCGCAGGATGTGCCCATCGCGCTCAGCGTCGTCAGCGCGGACGCTCTGGAAAAAACCGGCAATTTCACATTGTCGCAAGTCCAGCAGCTCGTGCCAAGTCTCCAAGTCTTCAGCTTCAACCCACGCAATACCAACATCAATATACGTGGCTTGGGATCCAATGTCGCCCTGACCAATGATGGGTTGGAGAATGGCGTCGGCTTCTATCTCGACAATGTCTATTATGGCCGCCCGGGACAGTCGCAATTCGACCTCGTCGATCTGCAGCAGATCGAGGTTTTGCGTGGTCCGCAAGGCACGCTGTTCGGGAAGAACACGACCGCAGGCGCGATCAACATTACCAGCCGTGCGCCCAGCTTTGAACCCGAATTCTACGGCGAAGTAAGCGGAGGGAATTACGGCTATCACCAGCTACGCGCCTCGGTGTCCGCTCCCATCGTTGCAGACAAGGCGGCTTTCCGCCTGTCGGTCGCCGACACGCACCGGGACGGGTTCCTGACCAACCGTTATAACGGTTCAAAGGCTCAGGATTACGACAATTTTTCCGTACGCGGCCAATTGCTGATCACACCGACCGACGCGCTGTCAGTGAAGCTGATCGGTGACTATTCTCATCAGAAACAACATTATGTGTTGAACATTCCAGTCACTTATTTCGGCACTTATGACAGTGGCGCCGCGATCGCCAACAATATCTTCGATCGTGCGGCGCGTGCGGGATACACTTTGTTGCCTGCCGATCCTTTCGCACGCCAAGGCGATTCCGACGCCCGTTACCAGGCTTTCATGAAAAGCTACGGCGCATCGGGTCAGGTGGATTGGGATTTGGGCAAGGTCGCGCTGACGTCCATCACCGCCTATCGCTGGTGGGACTGGAACCCGGCCAATGATGGCGACTCCACCAGTCTGCCCGTCATGACCAAGGCACAGCAGGCCAACCGCCAGCGCCAGTTCAGCCAGGAGGTGCGACTTGCCTCGACTGGCAGCAACCGTATCGACTGGGTCGCGGGGCTTTATTATTTCTGGCAGACGGTGCGCGGCTATGGGGCTTCGGCTTATGGGACGGCAGCACCCAATTGGTTTCTGCCTGCAGTCAACCCCGTCATTGCCAACGCCGCGCTCAACGGCTTTGAATCGAACAGCTATTCTGAGCCGACGACAAAAAGCTACGCAGCCTTCGGACAGGCGAGCTGGAACATCAGCGATAGGCTGAGCCTGACCGCCGGGCTGCGCTACACGCATGAAAAGAAAACCGGCGTCTATCGCCAGTTCTGGGTGGCGGGTACGGATCTATCGACGCTGTCGGCGGCCGAAGCTGCAACGGCTACAGCGATCCGCAATCAATTCAACCCGCGTACAAATTATAGCGTGGGCCTTTCCGATGACAGCCTGTCGGGACTGGCGACGCTCAGTTGGAAGGCGGCACCGAACGTATTGCTCTACGGCAGCTATGCGCATGGGAACAAGTCGGGTGGGCTCAACCTCACCAATATCCCTTCTGGTGCTGTCGCAGAAGTCGAGCCGGAAACTGTCGATAATTTTGAAATCGGCCTCAAGAGCCAGTTCCTGAACCGTGCGCTGACGTTCAACGCGGCAGCCTTCTGGACAAAGATTTCCGACTATCAAACCGCGATCACCGAACTCAGCGCACTGGGCCCAGTTGTCCAATATATCTCGAACATTCCCAAGGTTCGATCTAGGGGCGTCGAGGGCGATCTGTCCTATGCACCCAGCAAGTGGGCGAGCCTCACCGCATCGCTTTCCTATGTCGATGCTACCTATCTCGATTATCGCAACGCGCCCCAGGCACCTGAACGGAGCGCCGCGCTGGCGCCCACGCAGGATCTGACCGGCGTTCAACTACCGGGCGTGCCCACGTTCACCTATACGCTGGGCGCGGATATTGCCCAGCCGGTCAACGGCGGCAGCATTGCCATTTATGGCCATGCGGATTTCTCTCATCGCTCGACTTTCAACACCTCGTCCAGCAACAGCCGCTACGCTCAGGTGCCCGGTTACGGCATCATCAATGCCCGTATCGGCATCAGGGCGGAAGATGGCCGTTGGGACCTTTCGGTCTGGGCCAGGAACCTCACCGACAAGAACTACTTCCAAGCTCTTACGCCCGGCGCATTTGGGATGGTCTCCGGCACCATTGGTGAGCCGCGGACAGTTGGCGCCACCCTCAGGACAAAATTGTGAGGATTGCATATGGCGACGCTCTACACCCCGTCCAAATTCATAGCAGCACGGCCTCTCCCGGCAAGATCTGGTGGGTTGAACAGGTGGCGGCTTGCGAGCTTCGCCTCACTCTCCGTGCCGATCTATGCGGCGCAGATGCCGCTCGGCGTTCATCTGCCTGCGATTTATGCGCAGCATTTCGGCCTGTCGCTGGGTCTGATCGGCGCGATATTCCTGGGTGAGAGATTATGGGGAGCGCTCGCCGACCCGCTGATCGGGACGCTTAGCGACCGGACGAACAGCAGGTTTGGACGGCGGCGTCCCTGGATCGTGGCGGGCGCCGTCATTTTCGGCCTGGCGGCACTGGCGTTGTTCTTTCCCGCGGCCAGCGCGGTATCGCCGCTCTATTTGGCGGTGGCCTTGTTCGCCATCTATCTGGGGTCGGCGATGATCCAGATCCCCTATCTGGCCTGGTCCGGCGAGATTTCGGGGCACTATCACGAGCGAACCCGCGTCGTGACATTTCAGACGGTCGCAGGGGCGTCGTCCCTGCTGGCCGTGCTGATCCTGCCGACTGTCATAGATCAGCTAAGGCCGGCCGACGCCGCGCTCAAGCTCGCGGCGATGGGCGCCGTAATCATCGGCAGCCTTGTCATCACCGTGCCGTTGGCGCTGCGCGCCTTTGCCGAACCTTCTGCACCCGCGACGCCGACACAGCGCCTGCCACTGGGCAGGACTTTAGCGCTCCTGTTCCGCGAGCCGCTGCTTCGTCGCGTGCTGCTGTCCGACTTCGCGGTAACCGTGGGACAGAGCACACGCGGCGGCCTGATCGTGTTCTTCGTAACCTTCTACATGGGCCTGCCGCACTGGGCGAGCGGCCTTTTCCTCTTCCAATTCATCTTCGGCGTGATCGCGGGACCAATCTGGGCAGAGATCGGCTATCGTATCGGCAAGGCCCGCGCCGCCGTGGCGGGCGAACTGGCGCAGGTCGCCATCAACCTCGGGTTGCTGTTCGTGGTCCCCGGCCAGCTTGGCCCGCTGCTCGCACTGACGGTGGCGCAGGGTCTGGCGCAGGGATCGGGCAATCTGATGCTGCGCTCGATGGTCGCCGACGTCGCCGACGAGCATCGGCTGCGCACGGGGGAAGATCGTTCCGCCCTGTTCTTCTCCACCTTCAGCCTTTCGTCCAAGGCCGGGATGGCCGTTGCGGTCGGCATTGCGCTGCCGCTGGTCAGCTGGCTCGGCTTTGACCCCACGGCCGCCAGCAACACGCCCGAAGCCTTGCGCGGCCTGCTCTGGGTGTTCGCCCTTGGTCCGGCGATTACGCACCTGATTTCCGCGACGCTGATCCATGGCTTTCCGCTGCACGAAGTGCGCCATTCCGAAATTCGACGCCGGCTGGAGGAACGCGACGCCGCCCTCTCGCCTGCCGAATAAACCTCCACAGCCCCAAGGAGAAATGCAATGACTGACTTGATCCACAACTTCGTCAATGCGGCCGATGCCGAAAGCCCGCTCGACATCGTCCCGGTAGGCGGCCGTATCGGCGCCGAGGTCCGCGGCATCGCGCTTTCGGGCGATCTCGACCCCGCAACCGTCTCGGCGCTCGAGGCGGCGTTGGCCCGTCACAAGGTATTGTTCTTCCGCGAACAGCATGAGCTGACCGATGCCCGGCATGAAGAATTCGCTGCGCTGCTGGGCGATCCGGTCGCGCATCCCACTGTCCCGGTCGCAGAGGGTTCACGCTACCTGCTCGAACTGGATTCCAAGGAAGGTTATGCGGCTTCGAGTTGGCACACCGACGTGACTTTCGTCGATGCCTACCCCAAAGCGTCGATCCTGCGCGCGATCCATGTGCCGGCCGCGGGCGGCGATACGCTATGGGCCAATGGCGCGACCGCCTATGAAGAGCTGCCCGAATCTCTCAAGACCCTGGTCGATGGGCTGTGGGCGGTTCATTCGAACAAATATGATTATGCGCATGCGCTGGGCACGAAGGACGCAGCACGCGCTGAAGCCTATAGCGCCATCTTTGCTTCGACGGTGTATGAGACAGAACATCCCGTGGTTCGCGTCCATCCGGAAACCGGCGAGCGAAGCCTGATCCTGGGTCATTTCCTCAAGCAGTTCGTGGGCCTGAACAGCGCGGATTCACAACGGCTGTTCTCCATCCTGCAGGATCATATCACCAAGCCGGAAAACACCGTCCGCTGGCGCTGGGCGGTGGGCGACGTCGCCATTTGGGACAATCGCGCCACCCAGCATCGCGCGATCGCCGACTTTGGCCTGCAACGCCGCACCTTGCGCCGCGCCACCGTTGCGGGAGAAGTGCCGGTCGCAATCGACGGGCGTCGCAGCCGCACCGTGAAGAAGGAACAGCCGGCGAGCTTGGTGCCGGCCGAATGACGCGCCAGTCGCCAGCGATGATCGCCTGATCCGAATTGGGGGCCACCTCCTTCCTGCAGCGTGGTCCCCTATTTCTGACTTTCACGAACACGTAAGCTGTTCTGGCCTTAGACGAACTTCCTACGAGATAGGCGATAATGAAATTTCTTAAATCGGCGATTTTGCTGGCCGCAACAGCACTTTCTTGCGGGGCCATGGCGCAAAGCCCGACCGCGCCAGCTCTACGGAACAACAGCGCGCCAGCACCGGCAGAGCGCCGTCCCAATTTCCTCGTCATCGTGGCGGATGATCTCGGCTGGTCGGACCTTGGTTCCTTTGGTGGCGAGATTTCCACTCCGAACCTGGACGCAATCGCGACCGCGGGCGTTCGCTTCACCGGCTTTCACACTGCGCCGACCTGTTCGCCGACGCGGTCCATGCTGCTGAGCGGCATCGACAATCATCAGGCTGGTCTTGGCAGCATGGCCGAGACGCTCCAGCCGGATCAGGTCGGTCGGCCGGGCTACGAAGGCTATCTGAATGACCGGGTGGCTTCGATCGCCGAACTGCTGCACCAAGGCGGTTACCGAACGCTGATGTCCGGCAAATGGCATCTTGGCCTGTCGCCGGAGCGCGGCCCTGCGGCGCGCGGTTTCGAACGCTCCTATGCTTTGCTCCAGGGATTGGGCAATCATTTTGGCGCGGACCAGAATGACGCATGGAAAGCGATCGACGCGGCTCCAACCTATCGGGACAATGGCAAGATCGTGCCCTATCCCAAGGGCCGCTATTCAGCGGATTATTTCACCGACCGCCTGATCGGCTTCCTAGAAGAAGGGGCAAAGGACGCGCGCCCGTTCTTCGCTTACCTGCCATATTCCACGCCGCATTGGCCATTGCAGGCGCCGCCCGAAGTGATCGCCAAATATAAAGGCCGCTATGATGCAGGCTATGAGCGGCTTCGCGACACCCGACTGAAGCGTCAAAAGGAGCTGGGGCTTGTGCCTGCCGATCAGGCGCCCCACGCGTGGCAGGATGTAAAGCCCTGGGCATCGCTGACGCCCCAGAAAAGGGCTTTGGAATCGCGCAAGATGGAGGTCTATGCCGCGATGGTCGATCGCATGGACCAGAATGTGGGACGGGTCGTCGCCGCGCTAAAGCGGCTCGGCAAATATGAAGATACCATCATCATTTTCCTCGCGGACAACGGGCCGGAAGGCAATGTCATCGACGCACCATTTCAGGCCGCGCTGAAACCTGGTGGCGTGGCTAAGCTCGGGATCGACAACAGCTTGGGAAATATCGGCGCGGCGACATCCTATGTCGGATATGGCCCCGGCTGGGCGCAAGCGAACAGCTCGCCATCCTGGCTGGTCAAGGGATATCCGACGGAGGGCGGCACCCGCGTGACCGCTTTCGCTGCCGGGCCGCATATCGCCGGGGGACGGATCGCCAAGGCGTATCTGAATGTCACTGACGTGGCGCCGACCCTGCTGGAGCTTGCCGGCCAAGCGCAGCCCGCGAGCTTCGCCGGACGGCCGATCTTGCCGTTCCAGGGGCATAGTCTGGCGCCGGTGCTGAGCGGCAAGCAGGCGGAAGTGCGGCAACCGACCGAGGCGGTGGGGACAGAGCTTTTCTACCGCCGAGCGTTGCGAAAGGGCGACTGGAAGGCTGTTTTTCTACCCGCGTCGGGCAGCGCCTATCCGCGCAAAAGCGTCGGTAATGGCACATGGCAATTGTTCAACGTTGCAAAAGACCCTTCCGAGGCGAAGGATCTGGCGGCCATCGAACCCGCCAAGCTTCGCGAACTGGTGGCCGACTGGGACAATTACGCGAAGGACAAAGGCGTCGTGCTGCCCGTTGCCCCTAGGACGGAGAACTGAGGCGCATGAGGTAATCGCATTCATATCCGTTGTCGCGATACTGTCCTCCACATGGCGGGGGGCAGGGGCGGGAGGTGGCAAATTTCGTACCCGCCACCACCGATCGCCGCGTCCCTACAGTGAGTATCAAGGGGCGCGGCGACCAGCGGCTTTCAGACGCCAATTTTGCTTCTCTACGATCGGACGTTCCGCTAATCGGATCATGCTTGACCTGGTTGCGCATGATCAAGGACTCAACCGCCAGTAGAGGGCGTGCTGCGATGAGCGAACTGACGATCTGGACGTTGGATTGGGTGCCGGAAGGCCCTCGCGGTTTTGTGCGTGACCTCAGGCTGCGATGGGCGTGCGAGGAAGCTGACCTCCCATATGCCATTCGGACCGTCCGGTTCGATGACCGCGAAACCAATCATCTGGATCGCCAGCCCTTCGGGCAGGTTCCTTTCCTGGACGTTGGCGGACTGAAGATGTTCGAAAGCGGGGCCGCGCTGCTGCATCTGGCTCGGTCAAGCGACGTTCTGATGCCGTCTGATCCCGCGGGAGAAGCGGAAACATTGCAATGGACGATTGCCGCGCTCAATTCGGTCGAGATGGCTAGCGTGCCTTGGTGGTTCCTGACGCTTTCGGGGGACGAGAATAATCAAATGACCGGGTGGCTCGGCCAGCGTCTCGACCATATGGAACGGGTCCTGAGCGAGACCGAATGGCTGGCTGCGGGTCGTTTCACGGTCGCGGACCTGCTGATGGCGGATGTGCTGAGAATTCCCAAGGTTCGCGCCTTTGGCGATCGTCCGGCGACCGAGGCTTATGTGAGCCGGGTGACAGCCCGTCCAGCCTTCAAGAAGGCTTACGACGATCAAATCTGCTTTTTCAAAGCGGCTGACGAAAAGAGAGCGGAAAAAGCGTAAGGCTCATCGCCGCCTCTTATTATTCACCCCGCTCCCATACGACAGTCCGCCGAGCGGAGAGAGCAGGCGGTGGGCCGTTCCTAGTTCGGCCAATTTGCGATATTATGGCCCTGTCGTGACCAAGCGAAAGGAAGTCGCGATGCTGCTGATTTCGTTCGGGGCCATTTGCATGATCGCCGGGGTGCTCATTGCTACATTGAGCACATTGCGGCGCGGCCGCCTCAGTCAATCCCGCCGCATCAGGCGCGATGCCCCACGCCAAACATTAGAGCCAAGCGGCGAAGGCGACAGATTAAACCTTATGGGCGATTTGCCGGGCATTGGGCTTATCGTCATCGGCGCGGTGCTGATCTTCGTTGGCGCTTGAAGCTGCCAACCGTCGAGCGGCACGGTCTTCAATGATCGCTGGCGGCGAAAGCGCCGATGCCGGTCTCCGCCCGCACCCGCTGCGCCGGATAGCCCGCCTTGTCGATCGCCGCGCGAGGCGAGCGGTCGAATAGCGAGATTAGCCAGATCCCGATGAACCCTGCCGGGACGGAAAAGATCGCCGCTGAGCTATAGGGGAAGGGTGCTGGTCCCAAATTGAAGCTGTTGGTCCAGACCGCCGGTGACAACAGGGTGAGCACGAAAGCCGTCAGCAAGCCGATCGTTCCGCCCCAGGCGGCGCCGCGCGTGGTGCAGCCGCTCCAGAGCAAGGACAGGATCAGCACTGGAAAGTTGCCCGACGCCGCCAATGCGAAGGCCAGACTCACCATGAAGGCGACATTCTGTTTCTCGAACAGCAGGCCCAGCAGCACCGCCAGGGCGCCGAGCGCCAGCGTCGTCAGCCGCGACACGCGCAGTTCATCGAGCGACCTCGCCTTCCCATGCTTGAACACGGTCGCGTAAAGATCATGGCTCACCGCCGAGGCCGCCGACAAGGTCAGCCCCGCGACGACCGCGAGGATGGTCGCGAACGCCACTGCCGAGATGAAGCCGAGGAAAGCGTTGCCGCCGATGGCGTGGGCCAGATGGATCGCGGCCATATTGCCGCCGCCGCGCAACGCGCCATCGCTGTCCAGATAGCTGCCTTGCGTCCCCACCAGCACAATCGCGCCGAAGCCGATGATGAAGGTGAGAATATAGAAATAGCCGATCCAACCCGTCGCCCACAGCACGGACTTTCGCGCTTCTTTGGCATCGGGAACAGTGAAGAAGCGCATCAGGATATGCGGCAGGCCCGCCGTCCCCAGCATCAGCGCAAGGCCGAAGGAAAGGGCCGATACCGGGTCCTTGATGAAATTGCCCGGCGCCATGATCGACCGACCCCGCTCTGCAGCCTCCGCCGCATTTGCGCCGCCCGCGAGCGCCGCCTGCGTCTTAACTTCCACCGCGCGGGAGAACAGCGCTTCCAGGGAAAAGCCGGTCTGCGCCAGCACCATCAGCGCCATGAAGCTCGCCCCGCCCAGCAGCAGCACCGCCTTGATGATCTGCACCCATGTCGTCGCGCGCATGCCGCCGAACAGCACATAGAACATCATCAGCGCGCCGACGATGACCACCGCCACCGCATAGGGCAGGCCGAAGAGCAGCTTGATGAGCTGACCCGCTCCCACCATCTGCGCGATCAGGTAGAAGGACACGACCAGCAATGTGCTCACCGCCGCAAAGCTGCGCACCGGAGGCTGCGCGAAACGGTAGGACGCGACATCGGCAAAGGTGAAACGGCCCAGATTGCGCAACCGCTCCGCCATCAGGAACAAGAGGATCGGCCAGCCCACCAGAAAGCCGGTGGAGTAGATGAGGCCATCATAACCGTCGTTGAAGATCTGCGCCGAAATGCCGAGGAAGGACGCCGCCGACATATAGTCGCCCGCCATCGCCAGCCCATTTTGGAATCCGGTAATGCCGCCGCCCGCCGTATAGAAATCGGACGCCGTGCGGGTGCGTGCCGCCGCCACCTTGGTGATCCACAACGTCAGCCCGACAAAGGCGACGAACATGGCGATGGCCACCCAGTTGGTCGGTTGACGATCCGCCTGACCCTCCAACGCAGCGGCCAAGGCTGGCATCGGTATGAAGGTCAATGCAGAGGCGGCGAGCGCGGCAGTCGCCGCCCTCATGCGCGATGGTCCTTCAGGATCTCAGCCATCTGCGCGTCATGATGGCGATTGGCATGGACGACATAGACACCGGTCAGCGCAATAGCGAGCAGGATCAAGCCAAGGCCCACCGGGATGCCGAGCGACGTCACTCCACCCGCGATCGGCGCGCCCAGCAGCGCCTTGTCAAAGGCGATCAACAGAAGATAGCCGACAAAAGCGGAGAAGATGATCGCCGACAGCCACCAGCCCAGCCGAGCCCTGCGCGCCACCAAAATGGTGTAGCGCGGATCGGATGCTACCGCCTTGATCAACGCCGCGTCCTCGCCACCCGTCATCTCATGCCCCCTGCCCATATGCTTGCCCCATGATAGGGTTGAGACATGTGATTGCAACTGGATGAGTTCGACGTCTAGGCGATAGCGGCCCTAGAAATTCACTTCCGCTCCAACCAAGAAGGTGCGGCCGAAAATACCCTGATAATAGGTGTTGCGTGTCGCGTTACCTGTTGTGCCGGGGTCCGGCACGCCCACATCGAGCACATTGTCGACGTTCAGCCGCAGCCGGAACTGTTTGTTGACAGCCAAGCTGACGGAGGTGTTCCACACCGTCCACGCGTCAACCTTATCGACTTCGCGCGTGCCCTGCGGCTCGGTTGCATCGAAGCGTGCGGGTCCCACATAGCGCACTTGATTGAACCAGGTCAGTGGCCCTCGCTCATAGGTCAGATCGACGACAGCGATATCCTTACTGTTGCCGATTTCTCCACGCGTGTTGGTGATCGGCCCTCCTTCACGGATCTGATTGAACTCCTTCAACGTGTGTTGATAGTTGACCCCCAAGGTCAATCGGCTGTCATCACCCAAGGGCAAGGTGTAGCTTCCCGCTACCTCAATCGCTCGGAACACGACGCGACCTTGATTGATATAAGGTTCTGACAACGTCTCGACCTGGCCGAAAAACTCCGGGTCCGGGTCCGCGCTGCGAGTTATCAGAGCACAGAAGGGGTTATTGGGATAGTCTGCGGAATCATAGCATGTAGTCAACACATCCTCAGCGCTCGAAGAAGTAATGGCGTCGCGGATGTCAATGCTGACATAATCCACCGCAAGGGTGAACCCTGGCAAGAAACGCGGCGACAATACAGCGCCAACCGTCCAGCTATTTGAATATTCTTCCTTCAGGTTTGGATTGCCTACAACCGTGATCGGAACAGTGATCGAGTTGATGTTTGATACAAAGTCCGGCGGCAGGCCGGCTGCGGCGCAGTTTGCCTGGCGAACAGCGGGGTTAGGTCCGCTTTCTAGGTTCGACACGTCGCAGGGATCGTAACCCCCATCGAAGGCAGGCTGGTTTGGAACGAACAGCTCACCCACGGCTGGCGCTCGAATGGCACGAGTGAAATTGCCCCGTATGGCTAGATCGGGAATGGGGGCCCAGCGACCACCGGCCGTCCAGGTGAAGGCATTGCCCGTCACTGAATTATGCACGTAGCGCCCTGCGCCGTTGATTTCCAATTGATGGATCAAAGGGATGTTCTGATCTTCCCCGATCAACGGGGCTCGAAATTCGCCGAACAACTCGTTGGTCGTATAGGAACCTTTAAGCCCCAGGATGGGGATCGAACGGCCCAGCGGTGTTGTATAAAAGGCGTCAGGACGGAAAGACGAGGATTCGCGCCGGTTCTCATAGCCAACCACCACGGCCAGATCGCCACCGGGCAGCGTTGCGACGGCGCCACTTAGCGTTGCCAGCAAATCGCGTTGCGTGGTCACCGCCGTCGTGCGCGCAATCGTGGTGACATAGTCGCGCGCTGCCTGACTGGGGCTCCCCGACCCGAATATGTTGAGAGGTGCGCAGGTTTGCGATATTGTACCGGCATAAGAGGTCTCATAGGGCGGCGTGTTGGGATCGGTTCGCGGGATTGGTGGTTGCGTCGGGTCGGTAGGATCCGGGTTGAAGGGAGCGCATATGATATTGCCCGCTGCGTCCGTCGTCACATTCAAGGCGCGACGCAGGTTCGGCTCCACCAGAGATGGGATCAGCGAAATGCTCTTTGTTCGACCGTAATTGCCGGAAATATTCCAGGTCCACTGGTGGCCCAGCGCATCGAAACTGCCCTCGACACCGGCGACGAAGCGATACAGATCCTGTTTCAGCCGAGATTCACCCGAAACAAGATCGGTGTTCGCGCGCCCAAGATAGAAGACACCCTCGTCATCGCTTGATGGAAGGCCGTTGGCAATCAGACTTGCACGAATGGTCTCCCGATCAGCTGCGCTGAGAAAGGGGTTGTTCAGCGGAACGATGAAATTACCGTTCGGGTCGAAAGTGCCTGCTGGGGCCGACCGAAAAAAGGCGGTATTATAGACCGGTTGATCGCGCAGATTGGTGGCGCGCGTGCGCGAATACCATGCTTCCCCAAACAGGCGTAAATTATCGTTCAGCTCGAAATTGAATTGCGCTGCGGCGTTGAACCGTGTCGAGTTCACGCGAAGGTTGTCGATAGTTGCAAAGTTCAGCCCATCGCCACCGATGAAAGTTGTCGGGTCGGGAGTGGTCTGCCCCGGATCGTAGGGTATCAGCGTTCCGCTAGGCCCAAATTGGACCAATTGTCCTGCCGCGTTCCGGATGTTCCGTGGTGAGCCAGGAATGTTCGGATCCAGCGTGCCCCGGTCGATGAAGTAGGGGATGCCCCCTTCGGAGCCCAGAAAGGTGCGTACATTGTCCGCGAGGACCAGCGAATAAGGAGAGTTGGGATCGGACGGCTGTACAAACTGCCGCTGCCGCGCAACTGAGGCGCGCCGGGTTCCAAGCAGTCCCTTGTCCTCGGAATATTCTGCATTGACGGTGATATTACCCCTGCCGCCCGCAAAATTCTGTCCCACAAGGCCCCGAACTCGCCAGTTGAACAGGTCGCCGCGCTGGCTAATCCCGGACTGGCCGTCGATGCTGACACCTTGGAAATCGCGGCGCAGGATAATATTGACGGTCCCTGCGATCGCGTCCGATCCGTAGATCGGTGCGCCGCCAATAGAGACGGTTTCAATGCGTTCGATCAATTTGGTAGGGATGGTGTTGAGATCAACTTGTGATCCGCTTTCCGCCGCGGAAAAGATCGATGGGGGATTGGCTCCCACGAAGCGACGACCGTTGACGAGAGTCAAGGTGCGCTGTGATCCCAAATTGTAAAGGTTCACGAACTGTTGGCCAACGTTGAAACCATTTGCCTGCGTACCGAACTGGGAACTGTCGGGAAGCGCGAAGCCAGGTAGATCCTGAAGCGCCTGGCCGACACTGGTATAGCTGCGGTTCTCGATTGTTTTGGACGTTACCGTCGCGGTCGGCTGAGGATTATCGACAATGGGCCGAGCGATGCGCGATCCTGTGACAATGATTGTGTCGGTGCCTTGACTTGCAGACGTGCTGTTGGACTGAGACGCAGAACTTTGTGCGCATGCAGGATGGTTCGCGGCAGCCAACACGAAGCAGGCCACCGTCGAGAGGAAGTGATGTTTTGCCATAGATCTGGTCCCCTTGCCGCCCAGCCGTCGCTCGAAACGCCGGCAAGCCACCAACACCCGGAGACACGGTCGGGTCCCTTACCTTAACCGCCCCGTCAAATTTTGCTGCAACGTTGCTGAAATGCAACAATCGGTTTCGGATCGAAAGGAAATTATCAGGATGCGAGTCTATCACTGATCCTGCGATCATCGGACAGGACTTCGGCCCACCTTTCGCTACGGAAAGGTCGAAGTTTAAGGACGAATTTCCGCAATATCCCCAACCGTGGACTACATGAAAGCTTGGCAACTACTCCCGATGCGCCATCGTTATTATCATGCGGAAGAGTTATGACAATGTATCGAGCACCCTTGCTCGCGAAGGTAGTACCTCGCGTTGCCGACACAATGCGGGGTATTCCTTCGTGTGCGAACTTCTGATTTCGCATGCGCGGGAGCAGTTGATGCTCTCCTGTTACTTACCGGCTTAACGCTCCACAATGGCCGCCAAGTCGCGGCACCTGCGTCCACAGAGCAAAGCGAAGTGTAAAGCGCGGAAGCTATTGCCGATCGACTGTCACCCGCCAAATGCGATTGCCGACATCATCAGCGACCAGCAAGCCTCCGTCGCCATTGATCGCGACTCCTACGGGGCGTCCGTACGCCTTCCCCTTCGCGTCGAGAAAGCCGGCCAAAACATCGCGGGCTGGTCCGGAGGGTCGCCCATTCGCAAAGGGCACAAAGATAATCTTGTAGCCACTGGGCGGATTGCGGTTCCATGATCCGTGCTGTCCGATGAACATGCCCTGTCCATAAAGTTCGGCCAGCCGTCCACCAGACAGGAAGGCCAGCCCCAGTGATGCCGTATGGGGGCCGAGCGCATAGTCGGGCATCAGCGCGCGCGCGACATAGTCGGGGCGGGGCGGCTTCACGCGTTTATCGACATGTTGACCGAAGTAACTATACGGCCAGCCGTAGAAGCCGCCTTCCTGAACGGATGTCAGATAATCGGGGACGAGATCGCTCCCAATTTCATCCCGTTCATTGACGACCGTCCACAGGCGATTGGTCGCGGGCTCCCATGCCATGCCGTTGGGATTGCGCAGGCCCGACGCAAAGATCCGGCTCCGGCCGGTTGCGCGGTCGATCTCCCAGATAGCAGCCCGCCCTTCCTCCTCATCCATGCCATGTTCGGCCACATTGCTGTTGGACCCAACCGTCGCATAAATTTTCCGCCCATCGGCACTGGCGATGATGGTCTTCGTCCAATGATGGTTACGCGGTCCTGCCGGAAGGTCGGCCACATGCGCGCCGGCAGCCTCTATGTTGAGGGTCCCGGATCGATAGGGAAAGCGCAGGATCGCGTCCGTGTTGGCGACATAGAGATCATCGCCCACCAATGCCATTCCGAATGGAGAGTGGAGCCCGCCCAGGAATATGCGGCGGACCTCGGCAACCCCATCTTTATCAGCGTCGCGCAGGATGGTGATGCGGTCGGCGCTCGGGACGGCGGCTCCCGCCTTCTTCATGAATCGCCGCATGAAGAAAGCCTTTATCCCTTTGCTGTCTTCCGGGCGCCGGGGCGCACTGCCCTCGGCGACCAGCACATCGCCATTGGGCAGGACATGCAGCCAGCGTGGATGGTCCAGCCGATCGGCGAAAAGATTGACAACCAGTCCGGGCGCGGTCACCGGCTTGCCGCCCGCTGGCCAACCACGAGCCGGTGCAACTTTGATCGTGGGAATCAGCGTCTGGCGCGGCGCGGGAAGCGTGGGGGTCGGCCCGAAGCCCGCCTCCAGGGGAAGCTTAGCCCGATCGCCGCAGGCTGTGGTGCCGAGTGACGCTGCCAGAGCGAAGCCAATGGAGCGCAAGGCGAGACGTCTTTCCATCATGCTACCCCTGATGACTGTTTTCCAACGGCTGAACGATCATCGTCATTGCCGGCCGACCGTTCGGTAAATTGTGGCGGCAAGCCCATCCTCGCCTTGATGTCCGCGCCCCTTGCGCGGCCGATCGCCACGAATAGCCCTCCCTCCGCAGCGAGTGGCCGCATCCAGCCGCATTGGGCAAGTATGTCTTCCAGCCACCAGCCGCCCTCCTCGGCGTCAATGAGCTTCTGCTCCTCGTCGGCCTGACCCAGCAAGGCGCTGGGAACCGAGCGGATATAGTCGATGCCGTTCGCCGCGAACCAGCGGCGCACCTCTCCCAGACTGTGCCGATGCTCTTCGGGAT
This sequence comes from Sphingobium sp. EP60837, assembly GCF_001658005.1. Lineage (NCBI taxonomy): Bacteria > Pseudomonadati > Pseudomonadota > Alphaproteobacteria > Sphingomonadales > Sphingobiaceae > Sphingobium > Sphingobium sp. EP60837. The sequence goes on from NZ_CP015987.1 coordinate 977,951, forward strand.
GATGATATTGATCGCGCAGCCACGCCCGACGCCTTTCGGGCTCTCCACGCCGCTCGGCCAGCACATGATCGCCGGGAGCCCAGCGCCATCCGGACAGCCCCGCGACCAGCCGCCGCATCCGGTGGGGAAGCCGCGCATAGCTGTTGTAAAGGCCAAGGACTATCAAGCCGCCGGGCCGGGCGAGCCGCGCCACATGGGCAAAGGCTGCGCGCGGATGGGGCGTGTGATGGAGTACGCCCGAACAATAGACGATGTCGAAAGCAACCGCGCGCAAACCGGGATGATGCACATCGGTTTCGACGAAATGGACGCGATCCTTCCCCAGCCGCCGCGCTGCCGCTGCGCCCAACTCCAGCGACGCGCGGCAGAGGTCCGCGGCGATGACGATCCGCTCGCCATGGGCCAAATAGAGGCTCATCTGGCCGGTGCCGCATCCCACCTCGACGATCCGCGCGTCATAGGGGATCGCCGCATTCAGCATCTGCGCGAACCGGCTGCGCTCGGCGCGCGCGCGCAGCCAGTCGATGCTGTCGCGCGGCGGATAACCGGGGAAGGGCGCTTCGCTATAGAAGCTGCGCACCCGTTCGGTGCGGGCGTCACCGGGCAGACGCAGGTCGGCTATATCGTCGATCTCCTCATAGGTCGCTGCGCAGCCCCGGCATCGCAGCCTGTCGTCCAGCCCTTCGCCGCAGCGGGGACAGGCGAGCAGCGAGAGGGCTGTCGCGTCCATTTTCAGAAGATCGAGTAAATGAACGGCGCTAACGCCTGGACTCCGGAGGCCAGCGTCAGGATTACCCCTACCGAGCAGAGGAAGACCACCAATGGGATCATCCAGCGCCTGCCGCCAGGCGATTGCCACATGCCCCGCACCAGATCGGCGATCGTGCCGCCCGCTTGCCCCACGATGATGAGTTGACGCCGCAGGCGCCCCTTCCGCCGGATCATGCGACTTTCTCCACCAACGGTTGCTGCTGCGCCCGCTGCCGGCGGACCAGCACATTGTCGGCGACCAGCAAGTCCATGCCGGTACGGCGGAAGGTCGAATAGCCCTCCGCCGCGCTGGTGACGATCGGGTCGCCGGCCAGGTTGAACGAAGTGTTGAGGAGGATCGGAATGCCCGTCCGCCGGCCATAAGCCGCCAGCAATGCATGAAGTCGTGGCGCCATCCTTGCTTCCAGCACCTGGACGCGGGCAGTGCCATCCACATGGGTGACGGCGCGCAGCCGGTTTCGCCATTCGGAGCGAACCGGAAATACTCCGGACATGAACCGGCCGAGCCGGCTGCCGCCTTGCGGGAGGGCGAAATACGTGTCGGCATGCTCAGTCGGCACGACTGGGGCGAAGGGACGGAATGCTTCGCGAAACTTGATGTCGCGGTTGAGGCGATCGCGCATGGCCTCATCACCCGGATCAGCCAAGATGCTGCGATGGCCCAGCGCCCGTGGCCCGAACTCGGCCGCGCCCTCCATCCAGCCGACGATCGCGCCATTGGCAATCGCCTCGACCACATTGTCGATCAGTTCCGCCTCATCGATGCGGGCGACAGGCAAGTCGTCCTCCGTCGCGATCTGCGTCAGATTGTCGGGCTCGACCGCCGGACCCCAGAAGGGGTGATCGGGACAGTCCCTGTGTGGGCGGCCGAAGAGAATGCGATCGGCATAGAGCGCCGCGCCCAATGCACAGCCCGCATCCCCCGGCGCGGACGGCACGAACAGCTGCTCGAACCCGGCCTCGGTCAAGATGCGCGCATTGGCAACGCCGTTCAGCGCCACCCCGCCACCCAGGCACAGGTCGGCAAGGCCGGTCTCCTTGCGCAGCGATATGGCGATATCGACCATCACCTCCTCCAGCGCCAACTGCGCGCTGGCCGCCACATCGGCATAATGCTGACCTTGAGGGGTGCCGAGATCAATCGGCTCGAAGCGATCGCGAGGCGGCCCGAACATCTCTATGAAAGCCCGCGAATAAGCGGAATCGACCGCCCGGTGATAATCGAAATAGCCAAGGTCCAGGGCGAACGCGCCATCGGATGTTCGCCGCAAGATGCGCCGCACTTCCTCCGCAAAGCGGGGCGCGCCATAGGCGGCAAGGCCCATGACCTTATACTCCCCTTCATTGACCTTGAAGCCCAGATAGGCGGTAAAGGCCGAATAGAAGAGGCCGAGCGAATGAGGAAAGCGCACCTCGCGCAACAGGTCGATTTGCGTGCCACCGTCAGTGCCCTTGCTCCCACGGCCGACGGTCAGCGTCGCCCACTCGCCTACGCCGTCCGCCGTCAAAATGGCCGCGCGCTCTGTCGGCGCGGCGAGAAAAGCGGCGGCTGCGTGCGACAAGTGATGGTCGGTGAAATGGATGCGGCGCGTATCGACGCCCAGTTGCGCTGCGATAACGCCACGCACCCATAATTTCTCGCCCAGCATATTGTTCATCGCCTTGGGGAAGGCGCGCCAGCTATGCGGGAAGCTGCGCAGCAGGGTCATCAGCACGCGGTCGAACTTAAGCGCCGGCCGCTCATAAAAGATGACGGCGTCCAGTTCCTCAGGTTCGAGGCCGGCATGATCGAGGCACCATTCGATCGCCTGCATCGGAAACTCTGCGTCATTCTTGCGGCGCGACAGCCGCTCCTCCTGCACCGCGGCGACCGGCAAGCCATCGATCACCAGCGCGGCAGCTGAATCATGATAGAAGGCGGAGAGACCCAGTATCTTCATCAATATTGCCCTCCGCCGTCATCCCGCCTCGTTGCACAAGCATGCCAGCCCACCGCCTCCTGCCGCCCGGTGCGCTTGGCGACCAAGGCGAAGGGCGGCAGCAGAAGGAAATAGAGCAGCGTCAGGATGAGGCGCGACATCATGGCGGCCACGATCAGCGCAAAGCGCATATAGGCCCGCCAGAGCCGTCGCATCCGCGCCCTCCACAGCGCCTGATCGGCACGCTGAGGCGCCAGGCGGGTAAGTTCCGCATGCGAATAGCGCATATGCCCTTCCTCATCATGCGCGATCTGCTGGATCACCGCCCGGGTTTCCGGGTCATCGTCCAGCACTGCGCCATAGCCGTTGAACACTCGCGCTGCCGCGCTTTCAGACAGGTGGATGAAAGCCAGCAGCGCGGCGGTGTCCTCCTTCTCAACCTCTAGTCGGTCGAACCCCCGCTCGCCCGGGGTAAGCCCGTCGCCCAACACGCGATCCGGCCCCGGATCGGCGAGCGTCCGCCGCAGCGCCAGGCCGCGCGTTCGGAACAACCGGGCATGGCGCTGCTCGTCCTTCGCATGGGCAAAGAAGCGGCGGCGGAGCGTCGGGTCTTTCGCCACCTCTGCAGCACGGAACAGATCGCGCGCACCCTGCGCCTCGACCTCGGCGAACTGCAGCAGCTTGCGCGCGCGGCGACGCGGGTCGGCCCATACCAGCCGGTCGATCGGCATGCGCCAGCTGTGGCCATTCAGCGCTTTCACCGCACGATGACCTTCCCGGTCATGCCGAATGCGCTGTGCATGAAGTGGGTGCAGCGCACCTTGTAGGTGCCGGGTGACGACGGAGCGATCAGTTGTACGTCGACGCTCTCACCGCCTCCCACCTCCACGCGGCCGCCCCTGATCTTCCCCGCGTCCTCCGGCTTGATCCGGGCCGCGGCGAAGAACGTCTTTGCGGCGAAATCATGTCCGCCCGACGAGCCGTTCACGAAATGAAGCCGATAGGGCGCGTCATGTTCCAGCAAGATCTCCGATGGCTCGAACTTAAAGCTCGACAGGCTGAGCGTCAGTGGACGCGCATTGCTCCACATGTCGCTTTGGGCCGTCACGGATGAGGAGAGGATGAGCGCGGTCAGCGCCGCCAGCGATCGCCTATGAGACATGGCCTGCCTCCGTTTTCCCGGTGGACGGAGATAAGTGGCGCTTGCCGTCGCCTTGGTTCACCGGGTCTCCAAAAAATCTTGAACCGGACGCCGACAGGCGCACACTCATGGAAGCGGGTGCGAAGGAGTCGCCCTTGGAGACGGTTCAACCGGCTGGTTGCGGTAAATCCGACCGAGCGCGTTCAAGCGCCGAGGATGACCTTGCCCTCGCCGCCCGCATCCGCCGACGCGACCTCAAGGCATTTGAGAGTCTCTACCGCTCCTATCAGCCGCGCCTCGCCCGCTTTCTCATGAACATTTTGCGTCGCCCGCAACTGGTGGAGGAAGTGTTAGACGACACGCTGATGGTGTTGTGGGACCGGCCGGACAGCTTTTCGGGCCGCAGCAAGCTGTCCACCTGGCTGTTCTCGATCGCCTGGCGCAAGGCGATGAAGGCGCTCCGCAAGCAGGACGATCCGATTGAGGATTTTTGCGAAGAAGCCCGGATCAGCGGCGATCGATCGCCCGAACAGTCAGCGGGTGACGAACGGGCACGGCAAGCTCTGCTCGATGCGCTCGCCAGCCTCTCGCCCGAACAGCGGGCGGTGGTGGACCTCACCTATTTCCATGAGATCGGCTATCGCGAAATCGCGCAGATCATGGATTGCCCTGTGGACACCGTAAAGACGCGCATGTTTCACGCCCGGCGGCACCTGCGGCGCGAGCTCGCCGGCGAATTCAGCGATTGGGTGTGAGGTGGGAATGGCTGACATCCTCTCCTTCCGCGACGATCCGCACCTGACCACAGAGATGTTGATGCCCTGGTATGCGGCTGGCCAACTGGAGCCAGAGGACCTGACGAGGGTCGAAAGCCACCTCGGCGAGTGCAGCCAATGCCGCGCCGCGCTTGATCGTGAGCATCACCTGAAGCGGGAAGTCATCCGATTGCCTCTTCAACCCGCACTCGGTTGGCAGAAATTGCAGCGCCGACTGGCTCCCAGCCACCGCACCCGCCAACGGGAGGCGCAGCCGTCTAAACGACTCTGGATCGGGACAAGTTGGCCCGTCGCGCTCGCCGCCTGTGCGGGAGTCCAAATGGCGATGCTCACATGCCTCCTTCTGCTGACACAGCCTCATCCCTCGGCCGACTATCGCACTCTCAGCGCTCCGACCACGCGCGTGGGCGGCGATATCCTGGTCCTGTTCCGTCCTCAAATCAGCGAAGTGGAGCTGCGGGCTATTCTTGTGCGCGCAAGCGCAAGATTGGTCGATGGGCCAACAGCGACCGGCGCCTATGTGCTGGATGTCGAGCCGGGACGGCGCGAAGCGGCGATGGCGGCACTGCGGGCGCACCCAGGCGTCATGCTGGCCCAGCCGCTCGATGCTGATCCAAGGCGATGATCCGCGTCGCCATCCTCATTCTTGTCGCGCTCACCGCCCTGTCCAAACCAGGTGAAGCCCAGGAGGCGGGCAGCAGCGACCGCATTCTCGTCATGTTGCGCCTTCCCGCTCCGCATTTCCGTTCAGGCGGCAGCTATGGCGGCGGTTACAGCGCTCGGCTCAGCCGAAGCCAGATAATGCGCGAGGCACGGCGCATTGCCCGCGCCCATCATCTGACGCTTGTTTCCGACTGGCCGATGCCCCTCATTAATCTCAACTGCGTGGTGATGCGCCTCCCTCCTGGCGCGTCGGCAGAAGGCATGGCGGCGGAGGTTTCACGCGACCGATTGGTCCAATGGTCGCAGCCGATGCACGATTATCAGACGCTTGGGGGCCAGGCGGGGCATGACGATCCGCTTTATCCTGCCCAGCCCGCAAGGCCCCTCTGGCGCCTGGACGCAGTGCATCGGATCGCGACCGGCCGGGGCGTTACGGTCGCCGTCATCGACAGTGGGATCGACGCGCGCCATCCCGATCTTGCCGGGCAGATCAGCGCCAACGTCAATTTCGTCGCGGGCCGCCCGCTCACCGCCGAACGCCACGGCACCGAAGTTGCTGGCATTATCGCCGCAAAGGCGGACAATGGGATCGGCGTCGCCGGGATCGCCCCGGGCGCCCGTGTGGCCGGACTGCGCGCGTGCTGGCAAACGAATGTCCGGGATGCCGCCGCCGTCTGCGATAGCCTGAGCATCGCCAAGGCGCTTCATCATGCGATCGACCGGCGCGCGCCCATCATCAATATGAGCCTCGGCGGCCCGCCTGATCGCCTGTTGGCAATGCTGCTGGACACTGGAATGGCACGCGGCGCGTCGGTGGTCGCCGCCTATGACCCAGGCCGCGCAAATGGCGGCTTTCCCGCCTCGCACCCCGGCGTCATCGCGGTTTCCGGCAACCCGGAAACAGTCAAGCGCCACCCCGTCTATGTCGCACCGGCCCGAGACATTCCTGCGACGGAGCCCGGCGGCGGCTGGGCGCTGGTCGATGGCACATCCTATGCCGCCGCCCATGTGAGTGGCCTCATCGCCTTGATCAAGCAGGCGCGCCGCAATAGGCAGGGACGACCGACACTGGTCACGTCAGGAGGGGTCATCGATGCGCTCGCCACGGTGCAGGGCAGGACGGCAGGATGTGACGGTCCATGCCCTGCATCCCTTGCGACGAAAGGCCGCGATTGAGCGCAGGCGCGCCGCACTCCTCCTCTGGGCTCTCGTTGGCGTCATGCTGCCCGCGGCCCCGGCCGCCGCGCAACTGGGTGGAAGCGTCAGCCTGTTCAGCCAGGCCCGGCTTCGCGGCCAGCCGATCAGCGATCGCCGCCCCGTGGCCGAACTGGAACTGGTCCATGACAGCGCCAGCGGCTTTTATCTAGGCGGCTCCGCCGCTCTCGTCGCTGACCGCACAAATGGCCTCCAACCCTTCGCCTTTAAACAATATGCAGGCTTCGCTCACCGCCTGTCGCCCGGCGCGACGCTAGACTTGGGCGTGGTGCACAATGGCTATACCGAATATTCCAGGATCATCGGCGGCGGCAGCTATACCGAAGCCTATATCGGCATCATCGGCCGCAACCTGTCAGGCCGTGTCTTCATTTCGCCCGGCTATTTCCGCAAAGACCAGGCGACGCTCTATATGGAGGTTGATGGCCAACTCGATCTCGCCCGCAACTGGGTGATCGTCAGCCATTTGGGGCGGCTGACCTATCTGAACGATGATCGTCCGGCAGGGAGTCCGGGCGGCGTGACGGATTGGCGTCTCGGCCTGCGCCGACACATGGGCTCCATCGATCTGGAAGTCGCCTGGACCGGATATGCAGAAGACAAGCGACCTTATGGTCCCGGCCATGATAACGGCGGAGCGCTGGTCATCGGCCTCACCCTGGTCTTTTGAACCGCAGGAAGCGTCAGCGGCACCAAAGCGGCATGTGGGCCTCCTCTCCTGCCAAGTTGCGCGACGACGCGACATATTTCCGGATGAGCCATTGGATTAGCTGGACGGCGCGGCTGCTGACGGGCGCCGTCGCCCTGCTGCTGCTGCGCTTCGCCGCTGGCATGGACGAGGAGTGGACCGAGCGCCATCTGCTGCCCGACATCCTGGTTCCCAGCGATTGGCTCGTGCGGATCGTCCAGATTGAGCGCTTCCTTCTGCTGACGATAGCCCTAGCCTTGCTGTTGAGCGTCATTTTCCGCCGCCGCGCGGCGCGACCCGGCAAGATTTGGCGATGGGTTGGGGTCGCCGCCGCCATTTTGCTGGCGCTTCCCGCGAGCGAACTGGCGATGCAATGGAGGTCGGGTCGCGCGGGCCTGGCCTGGACCCCGACGGACGAACCCTTGCGTCAAGCCGACCCCTTGATTGGCTGGACCACCATCCCCGCGCGCCGGATCATCGATCCTGAATTTGCCTCGCGTCCGCTCTATGTCATCGAGGCTCATGGTTACCGCGTGGAAACTGGACCGCTGGACATGGCGCTTCCTTCGATATTGTTCGCTGGGGAGTCGATCATGTTCGGCAAAGGGCTGAACTGGCGCGACACCATCGCGGGCCGGGTCCAGAAGCTCAGCGGCATTCAGAGCGCCAATCTCGCAGTCAACGCCTATTCCGCGGGACAGGTTTACCTTCACCTGAAACGGGAACTTCCAAAATTTCACCGCCCGGTAGCAGTCGTCATCCTCTACGCGCCCACTTTGCTGGTGCGCGATCTCGACAGAAATCGTCCCTGGATCGATCGCGCCGGGCGGTGGCACGCCGCAGAACGAACTTGGTATTTGAGCCGCCTCGGCCGTGTTCTGTTTCCCTACCGGACCCCCTCGGCCATCGAAGAGGCAGTTGCAACCGATCGCCGCCTTTTGCGGGCTGATGTGGCCATGGCGCGCGCGCGTGGCGCGCAGCCGCTGGTTCTGGTTCCGGTTTATCAGCCCGAACGGCCACGCGAGCGGGCGCTTCGGTCAGCGATTTTCGATGGCGGTCGCATCCCCCATGTTATCGTTCCGCTCGACCGCCAATGGCGTCTCTCTTCGGACCCTCATCCCGACGCGCGGGCTCATGCAGCAATGGCGCGAGCGGCGTGGATGCGCCTCAACGAACTTGGCCTGTTGAATGACATGGCTGCGGTTCCGGACAGTTCAAGCCTTTAAACGCCCATATATTCGCCGTCCCGGAAATGTTCGGATCATCTTCGAACTGTCATCTGGATGAAACCTGGTCGTCATAGAGATTCCCACAATGGAATCATATCAGTGGATGGCCATTGTCAATGCAACTTCTCCTTGTCGAAGATGACCAGGATCTCGCCACGCAACTGGATGAGCAACTGCGGCTGTTCGGTCATGACACGACCGTTGCGCCGGACGGACGAACCGCGACCGAGCTGGTGGCGGCGCAGCAGTTCGACGCGATAATCCTGGACCGGGTCCTGCCCGGCGTGGACGGCGTTACGGTGCTCCGGAGCATGCGCGATCATAATCTTCTGACCCCCGTCATCATGATGACGGCGCTCGGCCAGTGGCGGCAAAAGGTCGAAGGGTTGGAGAGCGGCGCGGATGATTATGTCGTGAAGCCCGTCGAACCCGCGGAACTTAACGCGCGCCTGCACGCCCTCATGCGAGCGCGGGGGTGGAGCGAGAGAGGCTCGGACGAAACGCTGCGGGCCGGCGACCTCGTGATCAGCCCGGCGCGGCACAGCGCCTCGCGCAATGGCAGGACGCTCAATCTGCAAAAGACCGAGTTCAAGCTGCTGACCGAACTGGCGCGCCACGCCGACAGCGTCATGACGCGCGCGATGCTGCTGGAGCGTGTGTGGAACTATGATTTCGAACCGGCCACCAATCTGGTCGATGCCTCTATCCGCAGGCTGCGGATCAAGCTCACCGAATTTGACGATCCCGATCCCATCGTGACGGTTCGCGGTACAGGCTATATGCTGAGGGCGTGAAATCGCTACGGTCCTTGCGGGCACTGACGCTCGCATTCTTGTTCTTCTTCTTGTGCGCGACGCTGGCGACGGCGTTCGGTATCTATTTCGCGACGCTCGGGACGATCGATCATCTGGTGGTCCAGCGGATCACCGGCACGAGCATGATGATCGCGCCGCCCGGCGAAGCGCAGTCGCCGCGCCGCATCGGCATCCGGATCATGATGGCCTCGCGCGATCGCGACACGGGTGACCTCGGCTTCATCCTGCTGGAAAAGGGGCAGCAGATCGCCGGTAACTTACGCGTCAGCCGTCCTTTGCCGCTTGGGCTGTCCCGCGTCGATGTGGCGGACCGGGTCAAGGGCCTGTCGCATGGCAGGGTGCTGGTGCGCGACCTGGGGCGCGGTTTGCGGCTGGCGGTGATCGCGGAAACCGAGCCGTTCGACAATTATAATCAGGTTCGCAAGCGCATCTACTTCATCGGCTTTGGATCGATCATCGGCATAGCTCTGGCGGCGGCGACCACCTTCACGCTGATCATCCGGCGGCGGATCATCGACATGCGGCGCACGGTGGACGCGATCCTGGCGGGCGACATGACCCGGCGTGTGCCGGTTGACGGTTCGGACACCGCATTTGATCAGCAGGCGCAGGCGTTCAACCAGATGCTGACCCGCATTAACGAGTTGATGGAGGAAGTGCGCAACGTGATCAATGGCGTCGCGCACGAACTGCGCACGCCGCTGGCGCGCCTGCGCAACCAGCTGAACCTGATCAGCCATGATCCGGAGGCTGCGGGCGTGAGCGACCGGATAGAAGCGGCCCAGGTCGAGGCCGATCAACTGCTCACGCTCTTTTCTGCTTTGCTGCGCATCGCCGAAGTGGACAGCGGCGCGCGGCGGCAAAATTTCCGCCCAGTCCAACTGGCCCAGTTGGCGGAGCAATGCGTCGAGGCGCTGGAGCCGGTGATCGAGGAGACGCACGTGATCACGCGCGCGGCCTTGGCTCACATCACCCTGTCGGGCGACGAGCAATTGCTGTCGCAGATGATCCTCAACCTGCTGGAGAACGCTGTCCGGCATAGCCCGGCCGGAACCCGCATCGCCATCGGCCTTGTACGGTGCGAGGAGGGCCGAGCGATGCTGACCGTCGCCGATGATGGCCCCGGCATCGCGCCGGACGACCGCGCGCGGGCGCTGGAGCGCTTCGGCCGTCTCTCGGGCGGCGGCGATGCCAGGGGGCATGGCTTCGGCCTGCCGCTGGTGGCTTCGATCGTGCGCCTGCACGGGGGAACGATCGAGCTGGGCGACGCGCAGCCGGGCCTTAAGGTAACGGTGCATCTGCCCTGCTCATGAAAAATGGCGCGCCGCCGGAGCGACGCGCCATCTGTCCTTTCAAGCCGGTATCAGAACTTGATGCTGGCTTCCACGCCGTAGGTGCGCGGCGCATTGAAGTTGCCATAGTCGCCCAGCACGTTGGCGATGCTGCCGGTCGTCACGTTGCTCGTCGGGGCGGCAGGCAGGCTGTTCGACGGATCGCGGCGGAACACATATTGCTCGTTGAACAGGTTACGGCCCCAGATGCTGAGCGTCAGGTTGCGGCCATAACCCACATCGACATCGGCCAGCGACACGCGACCGTTGAAGATCAGCGAGCTGTCATTCTTCGTGACGAACTGATCGAAGGCTTGGGTGGCCTGCGAATAGTTGCCGTCGAAGTGGAACTTCAGCTTCGTGTCGCCGCCGCCGATCGGCAGGGCATAGTCGATCGACCCGCTCGCGGCGTTGCGCGGCGTGAAGACGATGTAGAACTGCTGATAGACGCTGGTCGAACGGCCCGCCGTGTCGGTCGCAGTGATCAGCACCGGCGGGATCTTGGTATAGGTATAGGCATAGGACGCGTTCAGCGTCAGCCCGTCGATCGGCTCCACCGTCAGGTCGGCCTCGATACCCCGGATCTTGGTGGTGCCGGGCGCATTGATGGTGACGAGGTTGTTGAAGCTGCTCGTGCCGACGAACTGGATCGAGCTGATATCGACCTGGCTGTCCTTGCGGTCCATGATGTAGCCGGCCAGGTTGAAGCGGCCACGGCCGCCCCAGAAGTCGGACTTCAGGCCGACTTCATAGGATTTCACGTCTTCCGGATCGAACGCCTGATAGTTGGACGTGCGCGAACTGGCGCCCCCAGCGCGGTAGCCGGTCGCATATTTGGCATAGACGTGCAGGTCGTTGCTGACGTCATAGGCCACCGTCGCCATCGGATTGAAGCGGTTCCACGTCGCATCCAGCGGCTTGTAGCCGACGCTCGCGGCGGGCGGCGTGAGGTCATAATTCACATTGCGCGAATAATGCAGCACGCCCTTCTTCTTGTCGTGCGTGTAACGGCCGCCCACGGTGATATGCAGAGCGTCGGTGGCGTTCCAGGTCAGCTGGCCATAGGCGGCGTAGCTCTTCGACCAGACTTCCGAAGCGCGGTCGATCGAGCAGCCGTTGACCGCCGAGTCGACGAAAGCCGGCGTGGATGCGGTGCAGAAGGGGATGGTGACATAGGTCGGCGTGCCGCCAACCAGGGCCACGCCCATTGAGCTGGGGGTCGCGGCATCGTCGCTGACATGCTCATTGAAGTAGAACAGGCCCGCGACATAGTCGATCGAACCGACTGTGCCGACCGCCTGGACTTCCTGGCTGAACTGGCGCTGGCGCAGGTCGGCCAGGCTGTACCGGCTGAAGGCGCAGGGAGCCGCGAGGGTGCAGGCGGCGGTCAGATTGACCAGCGGCGGACGGTGCGCACCGCCCGAATTGTCCCACTGGGTTGCATCGACGCCGCGCCATGCGGTGATCGAACGCAGTTCCAGCTCGTCGGACAAATGCCACTTCAGCGAGTTGGTGAAGCCGTGCGTCTTATCGACGCTGACCTGCTGTGGCACGCCGATGTCGGCATCCTTCATGCGGCTATCGCCATTGACGACCACGCCGGGCAGCAGCGGCTTCACCGGACCCCCGGTCAGGTTAGTGTAAGCGGTGCCGGGCAGGGTGCAGGCAGGCTGCGACGCCTGGGTGCCGTTGGCGCAGCTGTTGGGATTGTAGTTCAGCAACTGGCTGTAGAAGGGCGTATTCTCATCCTTCGCGACGTCATAGGCGAAGTCGTTCGTGATGGTGTCCGTCGGCTGCCAGCGTACGGCAGCGCGCAGGCCCTTGCGGTTGTAGTAGTTCCAGCCCGCCTGGCCCGCGAGCGGGTTCTCGGTCGTGGCGTCCTGATGCTGGATCACGCCGTCCAGCTTGACGGAAAAGCCCGCCACCTTTGGAAGGTCGAGGTGGAAGTCGGCGGTGCGGCCGCCATAATTGCCGATGCCCGCTTCCACGCGACCGCCGAACTCGCCGGTTGGCGCCTTGCTGACGATGCTGAGCGCGCCGCCTTCAGTGTTGCGGCCGAACAGCGTGCCCTGCGGACCCTTGAGCACCTCGACGCGCTCGACGTCGAACAGCGCAGCGTTTAGGCCATGCTGGCGGCCCATATAGACGCCATCGACATAGATGCCGACGCCCTGCTCACGCGCGGGCTGGTTGGCGTCGAGCGGCACGATGCCGCGAATGCCGATGGTGAGGGCCGACTGGCGCGCTTCGAAGGTCGCGATGCGCAGTGACGGAACAGCGCCGTCGGCGAGGTCGTAGAGGCTCGACACGTGACGATCCTTGAGCGCCTCAGTGCTCATCACCGCCATGGAAATCGGCGTTTCCTGCAAATTGGTTTCGCGCTTGGTTGCAGTGACGACGATTGCGGCAAGGCCGGCATCGTCGGCCGCCGCGGCTTCGAGGGGAGCCTGTTCTTCGGCCGTGGTGCTGGCCAGGGCGGGAGCGGAAACGGAAGCCAGCAGCGCGGTGCAGAGCGAGGCACGCAGCAGCGAGGTGGAAGAGCGAATCATTTTGAAAACCCCTTAAGACCCATTGAGTGGATGCTTTTGCGGGGCTGGCCACTAGGCTGTGATGACAACAGTTTTATTACATTGAATGTAACATGATCAGTATATCAGCTGTCATTTTCGTTTCATGTTGGCAGAAACGAACATAAACTTGAAGAGATCGCAAATATCTCTAACATTATATCTACGAGTTAGCCAACATAATTAGTCGAAACAAAATGTCTTACATGTATCAATGGAGGAATTTATGAATTAAATCTCTACTAATTTTGATGAACTGCGTATAATATTCTATAAAAAATTCAAATCAACATTGTGGCGGCTCGCATTTGCCCCGCTCTAGCGCTGGACGCACGCGAAAAAATTCCGCCGCAAAGGAGATAATCGACTCCAACCAGGTTGCGGAGACGGGTCTTTGCAGAGCCTTATGGAGAGGGGAGGAATGCCAACTCTTCCCTTCTCTGGTCCGTCGTCAACGCCGTCAGCCTTTCGCCCGCACCACACAGCGAAAGCCGATGTGGCTCGTCGATGACTCGATCGCTTGTGCATGCCTGGCCGCAGGGCGGTAGCGCTGGCAATAATTAGGCGCGCAAAGATGCGATCCGCCCTTCAGCACCTTTCGCGGGATGGCGTTAGGGGCGTCCAGGCTCTCGTGTCGGGTCGGCCCACGCGGGTTGGCGGGCACGCAGCAGCTGCCGCGCGCCTTCGCCTCGACCCGCGGCTGGGCGTACCAGTCGCTTGTCCACTCCCACACATTGCCGATCATGTCGTACAGGCCAAGGCCGTTCGCGGGATAGCTGCGCACAGGCGAGGTTCTTTCCCACCCGTCGTCCAATGTGTTGGCAAAGGGAAAGGCGCCCTGCCAATAATTGGCGAGCATCCGTCCTTCTGGAGCCAGCTCCTCGCCCCAGGCATAATCCTGCGCTTGCAGTCCGCCGCGCGCCGCATATTCCCATTCGGCTTCGGTCGGCAGCGATTTGCCAGCCCATTTCGCATAAGCCCGCGCATCTTCGAAAGTGACATGGACGACGGGATGATCCTCCAGCCCGTCCAGACTGCTCCCCGGCCCGTGCGGGTGCCGCCAGTCCACGCCCAGGGCGAAGGTCCACCACTGGCTATGGTCGTTCAGGTCCACCGGCCCGGCCGTGCGCTGGAACAGCAACGATCCGGGCTGCGCCAGTTCGATCGGCATGCCGGGATAATCCTTGGGATCAGGCGCGATTTCGGCAACCGTCCTGTGGTTCGTCGCCTGGACGAAGCGGGCAAATTCACGATTGGTGACGGGCGTCTCGTCGATCCAGAAGCCATCGACCCGCACCCGCCGCACCGGCGCTTCTTCAGGATAGAAATTCTCCGATCCCATGGCGAATGCGCCGCCCTCCACCCACCGCATGCCGCTGGTGTCCGGCTGCACCGGCCGCGATGACCGTATCGCCCTGGGCTTGGAAAACTGACGCATGGATGCTCCACATATGTTCTGCGACCGCTCAAGATAATAGGCTCGCTCACATCATAAAGGCGTGAGTGGCCGCCGCTGTCCAGATATTATGGCTTGGCCATCCTAACCCTTCCGCTTGTTACGCGCGTGCTTCGGCCTTCGGCTCACCGTTGGCGCCATACGTCCGAAAACCCCTTGTTCCCCGCGTCGTCATGCTGATAGAGGGCGCTGATCGGGGTCCTGTTTCGCGCAACTCGACAGAGAGACTTATGTGCTCCCGCGAACATGAAAGCCGCAGCAGCCAATGGACATGCCTCAATCGCCTAAACCGCTCGACCGGATACAGGAAAACTGGCTCGCTGCGAAGGAACGACGGCTGCTGAACTGGCTCTGCGCCCGCATGCCTGCCTGGGTCACGCCGGACAAGCTGACGATCCTGGGCATGATCGGCGCGTTCATGATCTTCATCGGCTATGTGGGCAGCAATCTTGCCTATCCCTGGCTGATCCTCGCCATCGCCGGCTATGTCGTCCAATGGTTCGGCGACTCCATGGACGGCAGCCTGGCGCGGCACCGGCGGATCGAGCGTCCCTCGTACGGCTATTTCATCGACCATAGCTGTGACGGGCTCGCTACGCTGCTGATCCTGGCGGGCATCGGCCTTAGCCCCTTCGTCACCATGGACGTCGCCTTGATCGCGCTGGCGGGCTATCTGCTGCTGTCGATCCACGCCTTTCTGTCCGCCCGCGTGCTGGGCGAATTCAAGCTCTCCTATTTGTCGGCGGGGCCGACCGAACTCAGGATCATGCTGATCGCGCTGACCGTCATGATGATGGTGCTGGGGGCAGGGCCGGGGCTGTTCGGGCGCTGGTCGGGCTTCGACATTTTTGTCGGCACGGTCGGCTCCATCCTGATCCTGCTTTTCGTCGGCCAGACGCTCGTCACTGGGCGAAGGCTGGCCCAGATCGACGGCGAAGCCCTGGAGCGCAGATTCGGCTGAACCTCGCGCAGCTCATCCAGTTTCATTATCTAACGTTTAGTGATGCTCAAAAACGCGTTTTTTTTTCTCGCTTTTGCATTCATCAATTCACTCCGCGCGCGCCGTCTGCTGCGGAGGAACGACAAAAGCCCGCACTCCAAAAAAGTGATAGGCCGACGAAATAGCGGTATATTTACCCGTCTTCGGATCGCGATACCCATCGGCCAATCGGTCGATGGCCAGCCTTATGCCGGGACAAGTCAGGCGCGACAGATTGGCCCCATTTTGCGTCATCTGCTCGATCGAGGAATAATAGCTGTCCAAAGTATAATAGCCATAGAAGCCGCCCTCGATGCCCCCGTCCTTGGTCAGCGTCGCCCGAATACGAGCCCCTCGGATATGGCGAGGCGCATCGATAATCTGTTCCTTGTAATTCAGCACCATGTCGAATGAATCGGTCGTCAGCACGCCATTCTCAATCCGCCCATGCGTCGTCGCCTTTAGGCGGGGATCCGGATCGGCAATAAAGGTCGCTCGCGCCAGCACGCCGCCTTTGCCATCCTTGTTAAGGGCGGTCGTCGCGGCAAAAACCGTCACCGTCACATCCGGATCATTGCTGGCGTCATCCACCCCTCGCAACTCGATCAGCGTAGGCGCCAGCGAAGAGATCAATGTCTTGCGCGCAATATCAGGATTGCTGCCTTCCCGGAACGGCCAGGAACATCCCGCTACGCGCCATAGCTGGTTGTCGATCCCCTTCTCACCATCGGGCCCCGTGAAATCTTCTTTGCTGACCTTTCCATCCAGGTTCATTCCCGCCGCGACGGGGCCGTCATAGGTCCGGAAATTCTTGGCCAGCACCGGAAAGTCATAAGGGTCAGAGCAGGCGCTATAGACCACATCCCGCTTGCTGAAGGCGGGGCGTCCCTTGCCTTTAGGGAAGCCGTTCAGTGCCCCGATGGCGAGCGCCTGTTCGGGCGTTATCGCCGCGGTCCGGTCAACGCCGGGCGGCAGTTTGACCTTCCCCGTCCGATCATCGCGCAATATCAGGCGGCGGAAACCGAAATGCTCGTTCATCAATTTCTCGAGCTCTTGGTTTTTCGCCGGGTCCGCATATTTTTGCTGCTGCGCGGCGGGAAGCAACTTGCGGAAACGTTCCAGCGCCCCTTCATCCTCGGCGCGGCAGATATCTCCCGTTCCACCATTGGCGAGGTAGATATTGCCCAGCACGAAAGCGCGGACACCCGGCTCGCCGCCAGTCGGCGCATCCGCCGCGGTCAACATGGTCGCTGCGCCAACCAGCGCTCCCGTCGCCAGCAGCCGGCGGCCTTTCCCCAAGAAAAGGGCTGAATGCGCAGTCATTATGCATCCTCCATCGGCCGATATACGGGCCTTCCATGTGCATCATGCCCGTCGCGCCTGAGTGCGACCACCTGAAATTCAATCACGCATAACGGCAGTTTTTCACACGCAGCATTGGCGGCGGCTGGTTCGCTTGTTCTTTGCGCGGCCTGGGCGCGGTGCTACTCGTTCCAAAATCGGGGAGCTACTGAAGTCAACATGCCATGCAGATGATGACCGGCATCAGGATGTTCGTACTGGCGATGCAGCATGGTAGTCTGGCCGCGGCCGCTCGGCAGATGGGAACATCGACCGCCTCGATTTCGCGGCAAATTGCCGCGCTCGAAACGCAGTTGAAGGTGCGGCTGTTTAACCGGGGCAAGCGGACGCTCACACCTACTGAGGCGGGAGAGATGCTGCTTCGTCGCGCGCGGCCGATGTTGGCGGAACTTGACGAGATGATCGACAGCGTTTCGCTGCTGGAGGCAAAGCCCCGCGGCCGGCTCCGCGTCAACATTCGGGCGCTCACCGCCTCACGCCTGCTGGTCCCGGCACTGCCCCGTTTCCTGACCGCCAATCCCGAGGTGGAAATCGACCTGTTCGTGTCGAACGACGAGGACGCGGACCTGATCGCAGACAATATCGATGTGGACATACGCTATACCCGACCCGACAGTACCGATCTGGTCGCAAAGCTGCTTGCCCCAAGCCAACTGGTGCTGATCGCATCTGCGGATTATGTATCTTCAAGGCTGCTGCCGGAAAATGCCGAGGCGCTCGGCGCCTATGAGGTCATTCTCTACGAACCTGAAATGGGCGCGATGCCGTGGCAGTTCGTCGGGACTGGCGGCGAGGTCCAAAGCCATGAGCCGCAGGGAAGAATGCGCGTGAATGACGGCACCGTGTTGCGCAGCGCGATCCTGGCGGGCCTTGGTATCGGCATGATGCCCTTGCATGAGGTGGATGAGGAGCTTGCCGCTGGAACGCTGGTGCAATTGCTTCCCCATCACCAGATCCTGCACCCCCGCATCGGCGCTGAGGGGATTTTCGCCGTCTATCAGAAATCGGCATATCAGCCTGGGAAGTTGCGCAGCTTCCTGTCCTTCCTGCCCGAAGTCTTCGCAAAGGGGGCCACCTAGATGGCATCGGCCCCTCAACTGGACGTTACGCGAGCTGCAACGCTCCCTTACAAAGAACATAGCTTATACAATCCTGACACCTGTAGCAGAATAGCGCGATCGACAACATCATCCGCGCGACCGCGGTAGGGAAGCGTCACGACCAACTTTATCCAATGAGGAGCTTGAACAGATGCGCGCCGCCATATTCAAGGGAGTCGGAAAGCCGCTTTCCATCGAAAACGTGCCCGATCCGACGCCCGACGCCGATCAGGTGATCCTGGCGGTCGAGAATGCGGGCATTTGCGGCTCCGACCTTCATGTAACCGAACATGCCCACACCCCATCGGGGCTAATCCTGGGTCATGAATTTGCAGGCATGATCGCCGCAGTCGGCTCCAATGTCGCCGGATGGAAGGCGGGCGATCGCGTAACGGCTCTTCCACTCAACGCCTGCAACAGCTGCGATGCCTGTGACAGCGGCCTGCCTGCGCTGTGCAGCGCCAACCTTTTCACCGGCTGCTACCTGAACGCGCCGGGGGCCTATGCGCAATATGTGGCTGCGCGCGGTAACATGCTTCAACGCCTCCCAGACGGTGTGAACTTCGAAGAAGGCGCGCTGGTCGAGCCTCTTGCCGTGGGACATCATATCGTCAGCATGGCGGACATGCCCAAGGGCGCGTCCGTGCTGATTCTGGGCGGAGGGCCCATAGGCGCAGCGGTGGCGCTGTTCGCACGCCATGCAGGTGCGCGTCATGTGGTGGTCAGCGAAATGTCCAAAAATCGGCGCACTCGCGCGGCCGAGTTGGGCGCAACCGCGACGATCGATCCCAATGCCGAGGACGTGCTTGAGGCCTATCGCAAGGCCACGGGTGAAGCGCGGCCGCGCTTCGTCTTCGAATGTGTGGGCATACCGGGCATGCTGCGTCAGGCAGTAGAACTGGTCGGCGTGCGCGGCTGCGTCGTGGTGGCTGGCGTGGTCATACAGGAAGATGTGATCGCGCCGATCGTGGCGCTTGGCAAGGAAGTCACGATCCGGTTCAGCCAAGCCTATACCGAGCAGGACTTTGCCGCGGTGATCGACGCAATCGCCCGGCGCGACATCAACCCAAGCCCGATGCATAGCGCCACGGTGACGCTAGACGAGCTGCCCGACGCGTTCGAGGCGCTGCGCAAGCCCACAACGCAGTGTAAGATACTCATCAAGCCGTGATCCGGCGTTCATGAGCACGGCGGGATTATTGCTCACCTCATCGCATTGAAGATTCGCGCCGGAACGATGCAATGGCTGCATCGTTCGACCGGCCCAGGCCTTCATGCCTGTAGGAGAGTAGAATGACACAGATCGCATCCGCTATTTTCGATAGTCATGCCGAGGCCGAACGTGCCGTATCCGAACTGCGGGCTGCCGGTATTGGCGACGGTTCCCTCTCCATCATCGCCCAGCACGACGGGAAAACAACAACGCGCACGGGCGATGGCGAAATCACTGATGATGATCATCGCAATCTGCTGAGGGGAATTTTGGGAGGCGGCGCACTCGGCGCAGGTCTCGGCATCGCCGCGTTGGCCATTCCTGGGGTGGGGCCACTGGCGGCCGTAGGCGCCATCGCCGCGTCAGCGGTGCCGGAAGCCGCGGCAATCGGCGCAGCAATCGGCGCTGCCGGCGGGACGCTCAATGAAACGCTCAAGAAGCACGGCGTCGATGACGAGGATGCTGCCTATTATGATGAGCGCATCAGGAGCGGGAACGTGTTTGTGTCAGTCGATTCCAGCGATTCCACGGTAAATGCCGCCGAAGCGCGTGAAATCCTCTACCGAAACGGCGGTCACAGTTCATCACGTGCGAAGACGGCGGCGCAAATCTGACGCTGACTGGAACATCGGCTCGGCCCGATGGTTTATAGGCTGCCGGACGACTTTTTATTGCTCCCCGCAATCGTCCGGATCATCGAGGCCCGCCACCCTAAGGGGCGGGCCTTCATAAAATGAAGGTACGGACATGGATCAGCCATCTGTTGAGTTTTGCAAAGCCCAGGCGGCCACCCATCTCGCCCGTGCCAATAGCAGTGATTTGCCGAATGTCCGCGCGATATGCCTGACGGCCGCAAAGTCCTGGATGAGAGAGGCAGAAAGTGCGCGCAGGATCGTAGAGCGGCGTGCTCGCCGTGCATCTGCCGACGTGGGATAGACCGCCCGGCATTTGAACGCAGGCAGGAATGATTACGCTTAACGGATAAAAACGCTTGGCCGTTCGCTTGAGTTAGTGAGCGGGTGGGGTGGAGGCACCTATAGACATAACTATAAGAGCGATATGGCGCGTTATCACTTTCACCTCCATGATCGGTCGGGCATGCTGTCCGACGAAGAAGGAGTGGCGCTCGACAGTCCGGCAGAGGCGCTTCGTCTCGCCCTAACAAATGCGCGCGGGTTGATTAGCGACGATGTTGCCAGCGGCGTGCTCGACCTCAGTGGAGCAATCCAGGTCACCGATGAACAGGGTCGGACCCTGTTGATTTTGCCATTTGAAGAGGCTGTAACCCAGATAAAGGCGAAGCCGGTCCTCCGCGAATAGCCTACAAGCCGTTTAAAGGATTGCCGATGATCACGCTTCACCATTTGGTCTATTCCCGATCGACCCGAGTCCTGTGGGCACTTGAAGAACTCGGTATCCCCTATGAACTGGTCGTCTATCAGCGCACGCCTTCCTTCCGGGCGCCACCGGAACTGGCGACCGTGCATCCGCTGGGCAAAGCCCCGGTTATAGTTGATGACGGGCTCGTCGTCGCGGAATCGGGCGCTATCCTCACCTATTTGAACGATCAGCATGGCGGCGGCCGTCTCGCGCCGCCGATCGGCAGCAAGGCTCGGGTCATTCACGACGAATGGCTGCATTATGTCGAAGGGTCTGCAGCAATGCCGGTCATGCTCACCTTAATCGGCGGCATGGTGGGCGGCTTACAGGAGAATTTGACTGATTTCGTACAGCCCGAACTGGTGAAGACCATGGCGTACATCGCCGATGGCGTGGGTGAGGGACCCTGGCTGATGGGTGAAGACTTCACCATCGCTGACATTCAACTCGCCTATCTGGTCGAACTGGCCGCCGGGGCGGGATTAGCTGCCGATCATCCGGGTCTGAAAACCTATCTTTCCCGCCTGCAGGCCCGGCCGGCCTATGAAAAGGCTATATCTTCGGGCGGCCGGGTGGTTCCGTCACGACCGGGCTAAGGCGGGCGAAGGCTTGTCCCCGCTTGGTCTCACTTTGCTACCCTCAAGGTTCATGAGGCCAGGTTGACCATATTCGATGCGGGACCGGCGCTCGAGGAGTCCTTCTTCCAACATAAGGCGCCCACCATTGCGCGCGGGCTGATAGGCGCCACGCTGCTCATTAACGGAGTGGGCGGCCGTATCGTCGAAACGGAAGCTTATGACATAAGCGATCCTGCATCTCACAGTTTTGGCGGGCAGAAGCGCCGCAACGCCGTTATGTTCGGCCCGCCTGGCCACGCCTATATCTACCGGATCTACGGCCTACACTGGTGCCTGAACGCGGTGGCAGGGGAAGCTGGAAGTGCGGTCCTCATCCGCGCGTTGGAACCGTTAGAGGGTATCGGGCAGATGGTCGTTCGCAGGGGCATCAGCGATCCGCGCCTGCTATGTTCAGGACCCGGCCGATTATGTCAGGCTTTGGGGATCGATGGATCGCTTAACGGAGCGCCGCTCGGCGATGCTCCGTTCCAGCTATTCGCACCTGGCGGGGAGTCGCCGATCACTGAAGGCCGACGGATCGGCATCCGCGTTGGAGTGGACACGCCTTGGCGCTTCGGCCTCAGCAACTCGCCATTCCTTAGCCGCCCCTTTGCCGGGGAAGGGTTTGCGGCCGGCTAGATTAGCGGTCAGCCGCCATCTTTGCCATCATTGTCCGTTGAGCAGGGGAAGGGAACTGCATTGCCAGAATGAGGCTCTCGGCGATCCTCTCAGCCTTCGTCTGCAGGCCGGCGGCGACCTCCGCCGGAAGCATGAGGCTTGTCGTCTCGCGCCAAAGCTCAAGCCAGCGGTCGAACTTGGCTCGGTTAATCTGCGCCGCATGCGGGAGGTGCCGCGCCACCGGGTTCCCCTTGTATCTGCCGGTTCCCAGCATCACCGATGACCAGAAGTCGGCGATACGCTCCAGATGCTCATCCCAGTCGTACACGGCACTGTTGAAAATCGGTCCAAGCTGATCGTCTTGCCGTACACGGGCATAAAAGGCCCGCAACACTTCGGGCAGGGCTAATTCAAGGTCCTGATAAGACATTTGGCGCCTCTTAGCCTCTGTCTATCCTATCGCCCGATCGAGCACCATAATTGCGCGCTCCAGCGCTGTTTGGGAATTTGGCGGAGACTGTAGCAGCCATCTGCCATTCCGAGCTTCTAAGCCAGCTTCAGACCAGTCGGCGCTATTGTGCGCATGTGGCGTAAGGGCCACGCCTGCCTGGCCGACATCGATGCGCACGATCTTCGCGTCTTTTGCGCTGGCCCGCAAACGCGCTTGGGCCAGCAGCCATTCCGCTGGGTCGGGAAGAGTGCCGAAGCGGTCGAGCAATTCTTCTTCGAAAACATCGATTTCGGATGCCTCCATGAGACGGGCTAGGCGGATGTAAAGACTGAGGCGAATCGACGGGTCGGGTATCCACTCTGCCGGAAAATACCCTTCCGCACCGGCATGAATGTCCGGCATCCATCGCTCATCCTCCTCGCCACGGGCCTGGCGCATCGCGGCGCTCAGCATATGTTGGTAAAGGTCCACCCCGATCAGCTTCATATGCCCTGCCTGCGCGTCCCCAAGCAGATCGCCCGCGCCCCGCATGTCCAGATCCCGCGCGCTGATCTCGAAACCGGCGCCCAGTCGGTCGAAGGCAGTGAGCGCGCGCAGGCGCTTCATCGTCCGCTCGGCAATGGGACTTTCCTTGTCGGTCAACAATAGCACCTGTCCCCTGCGATTTCCGCGTCCGACACGCCCTCGCAGCTGGTGCAGCTGCGCCAGGCCGAAACGATCAGCGCGCCACACGATCATCGTGTTGGCGCGGGGCACATCCAGTCCTGCTTCGATGATGTTGGTGGCCAACAGGATATCACCCTTGCCGTCGGCAAAATCGACCATTGTCTCGTCGATCTCAGCGGCCGGCATCTTACCATGGGCCATCGCGATCGAAAGGTCCGGCACCAGCCTAGCTAATCTTTCGCCCAGCGAGGTCATATCCTCAATGCGCGGCACGACGACAAAGCTCTGCCCGCGACGACCATGTTCACGCATAAGGGCCGTACGGACGCGGCTGTCATCGAATCTGCCCAGGCTGGTGCGGATCGGCTGACGCCGTGCCGGCGGGGTCGCTATGACGGATATCTGCTGAAGTCCTACCAAGGCGGACTGCAGTGTCCGGGGGATCGGGGTCGCGCTTAGAGCGAGCAGATGCACCTCAGCAGAGCCGCGCAGCCGCTTCTTGTCGGCGGCACCGAATTTTTGCTCCTCATCGATTACGACCAGCCCTAGCTTTGCATAGCTGACGCCCTTGCCCACGACTGCGCCGGTGCCAATAACGATATCGATGGAGCCATCGGCCAGTCCCGCTTTGACCGCCCGCTTTTCGGCTGGCGATGAAAGGCGGGAAAGGCTGGCGACCTTTATACCCATCGGCTTAAAGCGGGCGGTAAAACCTTCCAGATGCTGGCGGACCAGCACGGTCGTCGGTGCGGCAACGATGGTCTGATAACCGCTGAGCGCCGCAATGGCTGCAGCGCGCAAAGCCACCTCCGTCTTGCCATAGCCAACATCGCCGACGACAAGCCTGTCCATCGGCCGCCCGCTCGCCAGATCGTCGCGGACGGCCAAGATGGCCCGCGCCTGATCCGCCGTTTCATTGTGGGGAAAGCCGCCCACGAACCGCTCATAGGCGGCGTCATCCGGAACCATTTCGGGCGCGCTTGCCTCCGCGCGCACCTTGGCCATTTCGGCGAGCCCCCGAGCAGTTTGGGCGACTGCGGCCTCTATCTCCCCGCTGCGTTTCTTCCATGAGGAACTGTCGAGTTTGTCCAGCGCCACAGCGTCCGGGTCCGAACCATAGCGCCAGATCCGATTGGCGTCGGCGATGCGTATCAGCCGCCGTGTTCCGCCGCCGTAGCCGAGCGCAATCATTTCAGTTTCTGCGCCGTCCTCCCCTGGCGCCATTTCCAGGCCAAGAGCGATGCCGACGCCATGATCTTCATGAATGACGACATCGCCCAACTGGATCTGCGTCGCTGCATCGGTCCAGGCGGGTAGTACGCTCGCTGCTATATCCTCGACCAGCGCCCGGCTGCCAAGCAGGTCTGCGGCCGCGACGAACAGGTGGCGATCATCGGCAAAGCCGATATCGACGGGTAAGCGCATGATCGCGGCGCTGGAGAGGGGGAGCGCCGCGACGTCCTGCCAACGGGACAGTTCGACCAAGTCCTTCCCCAATTTTGCCTGCACCTTGCTGCGCAGGAAGCGCAGGTCGCGCTCACCACCTGCGAGGATGAAGATGCGTCCAGAGTCCAGGTGGGGCTGGGCGAAGCGGGCGAAGGCAGTTAGCGGAGACCGCTGCTCAGCAAAGCGAGGGATCTCGGTCGGCGGGTCCAGTGCCACCACCTCCCATCGTCCCAGCGCTTCTTCCCACTCCTCCTGAGGCGCGCGATCATCCCGGCCCTTAACCTCAGCCGCCAAGGCAAGGAAGCGCTGCCGCCGCTTTTCCGCCTTGGCCGAGTAGCTTATCTTTCCGGGCTGGAGATGAGCAAGGATCGTGACGGGGCGTTCCGCCAGAGGTTCCGCCGCTCGGCCGACGGCGATGCAATCCAGTTCCTCGATGGTTCGCTGGCTGATGGGGTCATAGGCGCGAAGGCTGGCCACCTTGCCGTCCACAAGCTCCACGCGGACCGGCGTTCCGGCGTCGGCTGGGAAGATGTCGGAAACCTCGCCTCGGATAGCCATCTCGCCCGGCTCATCCACTCGGTCGTCCGGAAAATAACCGATCTGGGTCAGGCGTTCTGCCAACTCGTTAAGGGTCAGCAGGTCGCCTATGCGAAGCGTGGGTGGGGAGACATCAAAGGCGTCCGGCGGCGGATAGGCGCGCCCAGCAGCTTCGCCGCTCATGATCAGCGCGACAGGAGATGATGCCGCGCGCCGCAACGCGTGCAGCGCGGCAACCCGCTGTCCTACATTGGCAGGGGAGGCCGGGGCGCTGTCGCCCGGCAATGTGTCGCTGGAAGGCAAGAATATCACCCGGCTGTCCGGCATCAAGGCAGATAATGTAGCGGCTAGCCGCTCAGCCTGCTGATCGTCATCAGCTAAATAGAGGAGATTTTCGCGCCCCATAAAATCTGCCAACCGGGTCGCAACCCAGGCGATAGTCATTCACCGACCTCCAATGCTGCGTCCCCAGGAGCAAACCCTTGTGCATCGGCGGAGTTTCTTCACCTTTTAATAAATGACCGCGTCGCCGGTTCAGTATCCCGATCGTTCCGTCATTACCGCTTCGATTACAGTCACCTTCGCGTCATCATTTATGTCTACCGACACAAGGACCGGCGAGTTGAGCGGAGCGTCTCCTCGCGCCTCCTCTTTCTGCATAGCAGGTGCGTCTCCTCCGCTCACAACCTCGCCGACGCTGTTTTCCGGTCCATCTGCGGCGATGAAGATGTCGCTTCGGTCAACGCCATGTTCCTGGACCAGCAGTTCTACGGCGCTATCCGCCTCGGCCCGGGTTGCGAACCGTCGTTCAATCGTCTGGCTCATGTCAGTCCTTTCTTATGCGGTGGTAGTGACCGGGGGTAATCAGTCCTCCTGAATCTCCGCGCCCAACGCATCCTCCTCGTCGCTGTCCAATTGAGCATCGATCGCTTCGGCGATCAGGTCCAACTGCTCATAACTTGCCGTCAGCTCAATCGCGCTGCCGTCCTCCGTTTCAAACGTCAGCAGATATTCATCCTCGGCATCGTCAATCTGAAATCTTGAAATCTTCGTCGGCATGGCAACCTCCTGGACATGTTCGGCTCGCGAACTTCGACACAGGAAGGGTTACCAGTCGGGATGGTTCCCAACCCTTGTTGTGCCAACGACCAGCCGGTCAGGGAAAAGGTCAGACTTGTTGAAACGGGTAGGGCGTCGGCCCCCGTTGATATTGACTGACGGCGAGCGATCGGGTGATCGGCGGCAATGCGCGGTCGGGGCAGGCCACACGGGGGCAGATGTGGCACGCCGGGCCGATCAGGTTCGGCTGATCTGGCAGCATGTCGGCAGCGGCCATGCGCGCAGCATGCTTTACGTGACATCCAAGTGCGATGGCCTGGACCGACTTGGCCTGAGGATCGAGCGAATGAGGAACTGCGCGCGTGAAGGTCATATAGCGCTCGCCGTCGGGCATCTCGACAATTTCCGCCACGCTTCGTTCGGGCATGTGAAAGGCGCGCCACGCGTTCCAGCGTGGGCATCCCCCGCCAAATTGAGCGAGCGGCATCCCCTCGCC
The DNA here is from genome assembly GCF_001658005.1 of Sphingobium sp. EP60837. Lineage (NCBI taxonomy): Bacteria > Pseudomonadati > Pseudomonadota > Alphaproteobacteria > Sphingomonadales > Sphingobiaceae > Sphingobium > Sphingobium sp. EP60837. The sequence goes on from NZ_CP015987.1 coordinate 1,004,446, forward strand.
CGCGAAGCGTTTCGAGATGGTCCCTGCAATATCGACCTTTAGCAGGAAGAACGGCACCCCCCGCTCGCCACTGCGCGCCAGTGTCGTCAGCCGGTGCGCCGTCTGCTCATAGGATGCGCCGAAGCGGCGTTGCAGCAGGTCCATGTCATAGCGGCCTTCCTCCGCCGCGCTAAGAAAGCGGCTGTAGGGCATGATCAGCGCAGCGGCGGCGTAGTTGGTCAGCATGGTCCGCAGCAAGGGCCGCGTCTCACTGTCGGGCGCGCCTCGCTCGATAATTTCGGCGATCGGTTTTTCCATCTCCATCATGCTGATCTGGAATCCTGCGGCGAACAGGCGGCCTGACGCGGGCAGCCGGTCGGAGATCATCAGCCGCCGCCTATGAAAGTCGTAGAAGCGCCGCCCGCCAGCCATGGCCTTGTCGTTCATGATGCGGGTGGACACAGCATGATCCCGCTCCAACCGCTGCCGCAGGGCAACGAAAAGTTCGGCGGGCTCGTCGGGCAGAGTGCCAGCGATTCCTTCCGCTGCGGCATCAAGGGCGGGGAAGTGGTTGTTATTCTCATGCACAAAGTCGCGCAGCCAATCGAGCGCGGTGCTGGTTCGGGAATGCCCGCCCGCCTGATTGATTGCCTCGGGCAACCGCCGCAAATCCGTTATCGCGCGATAAAGGCGCGTGATCGCTTCGGTCGCGCCGGGATAATTTTCCGCGATCTCATTCACCTCATCACGTGGGACGCCGATGTCGCGGAGGAGCGCATCGGTGAAGATTTCCATGAGCCCGCCCGCCGCGTCGGGCAGTGTTCCTGAGACGAATTCGCGAATGTCCAGGTCATAGGTCTGGGCGAAGCGCAGAAGCATCTGCGCGGAGAGAGGCCGCTGGTTCCGCTCCAGATGATTGAGATAGCTGGGACTGACGCCCAACTCCTCCGCCATTTGCGATTGGTTGAGGCCCAGCTCGCGGCGAAGCAGCCGCAGCTTAGGACCGAGATAGAGCTTCCGTTCTGTGGCTGCCTTCATGAAGCCATTCTGTCAAAAATTCACAAGATGTACAATGTAAATTGTGACTTCGCGGCTTTCATAGCCATTCCGCCTGATGCGCAGATGCGTCACTACCTCCCCATGGGCTTCAGGAAATTGAAGCAAGCGAAAGGAACCAAGGGACATGAACAGCGAACAACAGCGCGCTCGGGCGGTTTTCTCGACAGAGGATTTCTCCCTGCTTCGTGAAGCGGTCGCCCATTATCTGAACGAGGTCAGGGACCAGCCCGCATCGATCAAGTTCGCCCATCTCTATCACCGGTTGGGCCGCGTCGCGCCAAGCGGCCGAAGCTGATCGCGGTTTACTCCAGAGGAATTGACGAATGACATATCAGGGTGACGTCGCGGCTGCGGCGGAGATGATTAAGGGCAACGGCGCGTCATGGAGCGCGATCGACGCGAACGCTGTTACGCGCATGCGGTTGCAGAACCGCTTCCGGAGCGGTCTCGACATCGCGCGCCATACGGCCAGGATCATGCGGCAGGACATGGCCGCCTATGATGCCGATCCGAGAGCATATACACAGTCGCTCGGCTGCTGGCACGGCTTCATCGGCCAGCAGAAGATGATCAGCATCAAGAAGCATTTCGGATCGACGAAGGGTAAATATCTTTATCTTTCGGGATGGATGGTCGCCGCGCTCCGCAGTGAGTTCGGCCCATTGCCGGACCAGTCGATGCACGAAAAGACGAGCGTGCCCGCCCTCATCAGTGAGCTTTACACCTTCCTGAAACAGGCCGACGCCCGCGAACTGAGCCTCATGTTCCGCGATCTCGACCATGCGCGGGACAGTGGCAACGAGGTTGAAGCCCAGCGCCTGTCCCATGCGATCGACAATTATGAAACACATGTCGTCCCGATCATCGCCGACATCGACGCGGGTTTCGGCAATGCGGAGGCGACCTACCTTCTGGCCAAAAAGATGATCGAGGCGGGCGCGTGCGCGCTGCAGATCGAGAATCAGGTTTCAGATGAGAAGCAATGCGGACATCAGGATGGCAAGGTCACGGTGCCGCACGAAGACTTTCTCGCGAAAATCCGCGCCTGCCGTTACGCCTTCCTGGAATTGGGGATGGAGGATGGCATCATCGTCGCCCGCACGGACTCGCTGGGCGCGGGGCTCACCAAGCAGATCGCCTATGTCCGGGAAAAGGGCGACCTGGGCGACCAGTATAACAGCTTCCTCGATTGCGAACCCATAGAGACGCTGAGCGAAGGGGATGTGCTGATCGTCCGCGACGGGCAGATGATGCGTCCCAAGCGGCTGCCGTCAAACCTGTACCAGTTCCGCGAAGGGACGGGCGAGGATCGTTGCGTGCTCGACTGCATCACATCGTTGCAGAACGGCGCGGACCTGCTGTGGATCGAAACTGAAAAGCCGCATATCGATCAGATCGCATCCATGGTTGATCGTATTCGGGAAGTCGTTCCCGACGCGAAGCTGGTTTACAATAATTCGCCGTCCTTCAACTGGACGCTCAACTTCCGTCAGCAGGTTTATGACCGCTGGTTGGCGGAGGGGAGGGGCCTGGAGTCCTATGATCGCGCGAAGCTGATGAGCGCGGAATATGACCTGACCGAACTGGCCTTAGAAGCTGACGAGAAGATCCGCACCTTTCAGAAAGACGCGTCGGCGCGGGCCGGCATCTTCCACCACCTCATCACCTTGCCGACCTATCACACCGCAGCGCTCAGCACGGACAATCTCGCCAGGGACTATTTCGGCGAGGCTGGCATGCTGGGCTATGTCGCCGGGGTGCAGCGCAAGGAGATCCGCGAGGGCATCGCCTGCGTGAAACATCAGAATATGTCGGGCTCCGATATCGGCGATGATCATAAGGAATATTTTGCCGGTGAGGCGGCGCTCAAGGCGGGCGGCGCTCACAACACCATGAACCAGTTCGCAGCCTGACAGCCAAGCCAGCCATTTCCCCTTGCCGCGTCACGAAACCGCGGGCACAGATTAAATCACCGCCGCTAGAGCGGATGACGGACGGAGCGGGGAGGGGAAATGACCGCGGAGAAGGAGGGCGCTGAACCTGGAGCGCATGCCCCCTATGTAGGGGGTGCGAGCGTGGTTGCGTTGGCGCTCGGTATTCCCGTGCTCATCTCCATGCTCGCTCTGGCGATCGCGCCGGGGGTCCTGCAGATGGCGCAGGAATTCGGTGCGCTCACCGCGCAACTGGTGCTGACTGTGCCTGCGATGGTGATGATCGTCGGTGCTGCGATTTCTGGCTATCTGTCCGAACGCTGGGGACGGCGCGCAGTCATCTCCGCCTGTCTGCTGGTTTATGCGATTGCAGGCGTTAGCGGCGGAATGGCCCCTAGCTTGACCCTGCTCGTCACCGCGCGTGTTGTCAGCGGTTTTGTGGGTGGTGTCCTGCTGACCTCCGTTTATGCCGTGATCGGCGAATATTTCGAGGGCGGCAGGCGGGAGTCGCTCCTTGGCTTCATGTCCACCGCCGCATCGATTGCTTCTCTGGGCCTCCTCGTGGTCATGGGTTATGTTGTCGAGCGCTTTGGCTGGCGCGCTCCGTTCATGCTCTACGGCGTCAGTCTGCTGCTCATCCCCTGCGCGCTCAGAGGGTTACATCGCGGACTTTCGGCCGCCAGCGTTTCGCTCAGTTGGCGGCCCGTGCTTCGCGGATGGACGTTCTACCTGCTCCTGACCGGCTATACGGTCGGCATGTATATGATGGTCATTCAGGGGCCTTTCCTGATGGCCGCCAAGGGCTTCACCGCGCCTTCCACCATAGGGCAGTTCATCGGCTTGTCGTCACTCGTCGGCGCGATATGCAGCGCTTTCTACGGGCTGATGCGGCGCTGGCTGGGTTTCAGGCAGATGTTCGTCCTGATCTCGCTCGCAATCGGCCTCGGCCTGCCGCTCGCTGCCTGGGCGCCCAGCGGAGCCTGGGTACTGCTTTCGATGATCGTCGTGGGAGTGGGCATCGGCATCATCGAACCGACAGTGGCCTCGGAGTTGCTGCTGCGGACGCCAGAACCGCTGCACGACCGCGCGATGGGTGTGAACGTCGCGGCCATGTTCCTGGGCCAGTTCCTCAATCCGCTGCTGCTAGCTCCGGTCCGGGAAGCTTATGGCATTGCCTTTGCCTTCACCGCAGTGGGTTTGGCCTATTTGCTGGCGGCTGGCCTGTTCGCCGCCAGCATAGGTCACCGCTGGACCGTCAAGCCGCAGGTTCCTTAGACGCCGAAGCCGCCCGAAACGGATATGTGCTGCCCCGTCACATAGGCAGCTTCGTTGGACGCGAAGAACACGCACGCATGCCCGATTTCCTCCGCCGTGCCCCAGCGCTTCAGGCAGAGCAGCCGATGCGTATTATCCACCCATCTTTGGTCGATCTGGCCGAGGCGGCTGAGTTCATGAAGCTGTCCTGCATCGATGACGCCGACCAACACTGAATTAGCGCGAATACCGTAGCGACCTTCTTCCTTGGCGATGCCCTTCACCAGCTGTTCGTTCGATGCCTTGACGGCGACGGACATGCCGTCGCGGGAGGGCCACCAATCATGCCCGGCCGATCCAAGTGTAACGAAACTGCCGCCGCCCTGATCGCGCATATGCGGCACGACCGTTTGGACGACCGTCAAAAAGCCATGAACTTCGACGTCGAAAGCGTGTCGCCACTCTTCCATGGGGGTGGAGGTCAGATAGCGCTGATTGACCAGCGGTCCTGCAGCCCAGATAACGGTGTGAATACGGCCATGCTCGGCGATCGCCTCATCGACTACTGCTCGAATGTCATTCGCGTCGGTTACGTCAGCGCGGTGGATGCTGACATGGCGGCCATGTTCCTGCGCCGCCGAGGCCACCTCTTCCGCACGCTTCTGATTGCCGCGATAGACGATCGCGATATCGGAGCCCTGCTGCGCGAATATGCGGGAAATGCCGCTGCCGATACCGCCGCTGCCGCCGAACAGCAGCGTGCAGCCCTTTTCAAATGTAGCCAAGAAACTCTCCCTCTATCTTGCCTTGCCGCGCCATTCGGACGTCAGCTCTCCAATGTCGAACGGCCGCACCATCATCAGCACGCCACTCCATTCGCGGCCTTCCAGCCGTGCGGCTTGTTCCTGCTCGCCGATCATATGAATATCGTCGCGCAGCGCCTCGAACAAAGCATGCACCCTGGCCCGCCCGGCCTCGCTCAACGACACCATGTCTGACATATAGAGCGCCTCGGGCGATCCGAAATTTAGCGACATGAACAGCGGCTTCACCGTCCGTTCGAACGCCATCGACAAGGGGCCGCCCCGCCGCCAGCGTACCGCGCGCCGCATCTTTGACCGGATGCGGCCACGCGAAGGTGCTTCGATCAGACTTAGCCGCTTCAGCCGCTCCAGATGGCTTTCCAGCCGGTCTGCTGGCAGGCCGAACTCCTGCTCCAGATCCTGCCGCTGCGCGCCATGGAGAATGGCGAAGAAAACCAGCGCCAAGCCCCGGTCTGCGGCCAGAACCCGCTCCTGCGCTAGCGTGAAGCTTTCCTGCTGATCGTCGCCGCGGCCCACCAGATCGCGCATGTCGAGATCGGCGATTGCGCAAATCTCGTCCAGCCGGTCGAGCGTCAGCCCCTCGCCACGAAGCCACCGCCATATGGTCGGTTCCGCCACCTCCATCTGTGTGGCGAGACTAGCCACCCGGATCCCCCTTGCCTTCAATTCCCGCCGCAGTTGGAGCAGAATGGTAGCGATACCGGGACGGCGCGTCTTGGGCATTTTTCGTGAACCTGTCTTTGATTGATCGAGGTCGATCATATTACGATAGTTCATTTCAGAAGCCGATTGCACTGCTTTCAACAGACAGGCACTTTCCGCCCATAGATTGGCTGAGCGACGCAGCCATTTCAGGAGAGGCATATGGCGACCACCGCTGAATATAACCTGGGCGAATTCACCTTTCCGCGCGGCTGGCTGATGGTCGCGCGAGCCGCCGACGTGACCGGCGCGCCTACCGCCCTGCGCATGCTGGGACGCGAACTGGTCATCTATCGCGGCGAATCCGGCCGGATCGTTCTGCTCGACGCCTATTGCCCGCACATGCAGGCGCATCTGGCCGCCGAACAGACCTCCGACGCGGCGGCTCAACGGATCGAAGGGGATTCGATCCGCTGCCCCTATCATAGCTGGCGCTTCGGGCCCGACGGTAAGTGCGACCATATCCCCTATTTCGATGGCAACATCCCGGCTGCCGCCAAGGTGCGCTCCTATCCGGTGGAAGAGCGGTTCGGTTGCGTCTTTGCCTGGCACGATCCGGAGGAAGGCGCGCCCGACTATGCGTTGCCCGACTTGCCCGAATGGGACGACCCGCAGTGGATGCGTGGCGAGTATGACGACCTTGGCACGCTGAACGTCCATCCGCAGGAGATACTCGACAATCTGGTCGATACCCGGCACTTCGGCCCGATCCACGGCCAGAAACTGGCCTATTTCGATTCCGTGTTCGAAGGGCCGATCGGTAAGCAGATTTCAGGCGGCGGTCACGAAACGATGACGAGCGAAAGCGGGGTGTTGGACGTCGATGCCTTCTACACCGGCCCTGGCATCCTCATCGCCCGCTACTCAGGCGAGACCGACGCCGTCCAGATCATCTGCCATACGCCCAAGGAAGATGGCGTGACGCAGGTATGGCACAGCATCGTGACGCGAGCGCTAAACACGCCGCCGACCGCCGCCGACGCCGAACTTCGCTCGCAATATCATGCTGCGGGTTTGGCTGCCTTCTCGCAGGATTTCGCGATCTGGCGGACCAAGGGACCGGCCTTCAACATTCTGCGCCTGCCCACCGATGGGCCATTTCATCGCAGCCGCGCCTGGTATCGCCAATTCTATAATCCGCGCGACAAAGCCGCGGAGTTTCAGGCGCGCGCCAATGGAGTGCATCATACCAGCGGCATGGCTCCCGCACCCAATTTGCAAGCCGCCGAATAAGCGGACGGATAACGTAAGAAAGGAAGAGAATGAGCAGGGCATTTCCTGAAGGCGCTGTGGCCGTGTTTGGCGGTAGCGGTGGGATCGGCAAGGGGGTCGCGCTGGAATTCGCCAAGGCGGGCACGGACGTCGCGATCTTCTACCGTTCCAAGAAGGACAGCGCAGAAGCGGCGGCTGAAGAAGTCCGCAAGCTGGGCCGCAAGGCGAGCATCCATCAGGCGGACGCGCGCAGCTATGAGGAGCTTGAAGCCGGCTTCGCAAGCGCTGTGGAGGCGCATGGCCGCGTTCACAGCATCGTCTGGGGCGCTGGCCCCATCGTGGCGCAGGTCAACATCGCAGACTGGTCGCTGGAGCAGTTCCGCGCGTCGATGGAGATTGAGGCGTTCGGCTTCTATTATGCCGTGCGCATCGCCATCCCGCATTTCCGGGCAAAGGGCGGCGGCTCCTTCGTTCACCTGGGATCGGCGGGCCATGATTGGTGGCCGCACCTCGACGGCCTGTCGGTCGCGCCCAAGGCGTGCAATGAATCGCTGATCAAGGGCATTGCGAAGGAAGAGGGCGTTCACGAAATCCGCGCCAATTCCGTGCTGGTGGGCGTGATCGACGCCGGCCAGTTCAAGGTTGGCCAGCAGGAAGGCTATTTCGACGCCGAATGGGAACGCAACGTCAAGGCGATGCTGCCCATCAAGCGTTGGGGCTTGGCCGAGGATATCGGCAAGGCCGCCGTATTCCTGGCGTCGGACGACGCCAATTATGTGACGGGCCAGACCATCTCGGTCGCCGGAGGCTTCGGTGTCTGACATTGCAACCGGGGATGGCGCGCTTCATCCCCATTGCCTGTCGATGGACGAGGTGCGGGACCGCGCGGCGCTCCAGCACCTCGTCACCGCCTATGGCCATGGCATCGACCGGCGTGACTATGGCCTGCTGCAGTCGCTCTACCATGAAGACGCGATCGACGATCACAGTCCCTATTATTGCGGTCCGGCGACGGGGTACATCGATTGGCTGCCGCAGATGCTGGCGACTTGGGCCGCCACATCCCACGCCATGTTGAACATGCTGTTCCTGCTGGACGGCGACCGCGCGGAAGGCGTCATCACCGCCCGTGCGTGGCATTTGACGGCAGATGGAACGCGCGAGTTCATCGCCTGGGGCCGCTATGCCGATAGTTATGAAAGGCGTGGAGGCGTCTGGCGTTTCGCCCACCGATTCTTCATCCTTGATGCCACCGAGGAACGCGCTGCTGAGCCGCAGGACAGTTTCGGCACCGAAGGAGTGGAAACTGGCCGGGCGGGGGCGGACGATCCCCTCTATCGGCGTCTCCCTATGTTCAGCGCCGATCGCCGGGCGCGTGACGGCCGGACGGATTGACTGCGGCCGCTCACGCGTGCCGATCAGCTTTGTGGCAAATGGGTGCCAATGCCGCTCAGAAATATGCCCGTTACAAGCGTCGCATGTTCGGCCATCTCGCCATCGGTCATGGGGGCCCCACCGAACAGCAGCCGGCGTTGCCATTCGCCAAAGGCCATGGCGACGAATTGCTTGGCAAGGCTGTGGCTAACGGTGGGAGGCACGCCTTCTTCTTCCAGCAGCGCTGCAACTGGGCTGACCTGATGCCGTTCGAATTGTAAGCGGGCGATCTTCCGCAGTTCGTCGAAGTCGCTTCCTTCCCGGTAGATCAACCGCGCGATACGCATACTGCGCGGGGAGAATAGCTGTCGCTGCATCTCAGCGGCGTAGGTGGCCAGTTGCGTGTGAAGGTCGCCTTTTAGATCGGGTAATTCCGGCCGTATCTGCGCACCGGATTGTTCAAGGCAGGCTTCGAAGAGCGAAAGCTTGTCGGGAAAATGATTATAGAGCGTGCGGCTCGACACCTGCGCCTTTTCCGCAATGTCGCGCAGCGAAGCAGCATGAAAGCCCGTCCGCGCAAATTCGTCAAGCGCGACGAGGATGAGGTTGTTACGCTTCTGTTCGGCCACCTCTGGGGTAGGGCGGCCCGCGCGCCTTTTGATGCTTGGTTTATCCATCATGCGTCTCGTTGCGCAGTGAAGGCGAAATGGCAAGAGCGGGCTCTCGCCGCCGGGTAAAGCGCGCCTGAACCTATCCGCGAGAATGCCCGACTTCGGCATGCGGGTTGCCTTCATCATCCATTCCGAAGGGCACGTGAATCTCTCATGGATTGCTGGCGCGCGATGCCGCGTCAGTGGTCCAGCCGCCGCCCAACGCTCTGAACAGGTCGATCTGCGCGAAGGCTACGGCGCGGTCGGCGGCGGCAAGATCGCTCTCCGCCGCAGCCAGCGTGCGCTGCGCGTCCAGCACCGTCAGAAAGTCGATCCTGCCTTCGCGTTGCCGGGCTAGGCTGATGCGCGCGGCGCGATCGGCGGACACGCGTGCGGCCTTGAGCGTGTCGCGGCGGTCCAGGGCGTGCGCATAGACCGACAGGGCGGTCTCGGTCTCCTCCAGCGCGCGGAGCACCGTTCCGTCGAAGGTCGCGAGCGCGGCGCTGGCGTCAGACTTTGCAGCGGCAATGCGGGCGCGATTGGCCTCCTGATTGGGAAACGCCCAGTTTATAAGCGGCCCCAGCAACCAGCGGAACGGCCCGCCGCCCAATATGTCGCCCCCGCCGATCGCCGTCGTGCCGATGGAGCCGCCCAGCGTAATACGCGGATAGAGGTCCGCAGTCGCTACTCCAATCCGCGCAGTGTCGGCGGCGAGCCGCTGCTCGGCGGCGCGCACATCCGGACGGCGGGCGAGCAAGACCCGGCCATCGCCAACCGGAATGGGCTGCGTAAGGTCCGGCGTCACCTTCTGATCGCGAACGATCGCGGGCAGCTCCTGCGGCGTACGCCCTGTTAGCGTGGCGAGCCGGAACAGAGCTGCGTCACGATCCGCGATCAGGCTGGGAATGAGAGCGGCCTGGCTGTCGCGCAGCGCCGTGGTGCGGATTACGTCCAGGCGATCGGATCGGCCGACTTCGAAACGGGCATTGGTGATGCGAATGCTCTTGTCGAGCAAGGCCACGATCTGCTCCGCTACCGCGATACGCTCGGCTGAACTGGTGGCATCGACATAGGCGCGCGCCGTGTCGGCGACGACAGCCACGCGGACCGCATCTGCCTCGCCCGCCGCGGCGCTGAGGTCACCCTTGGCCGCTTCGATGCTGCGCTTCACCCGGCCGAACAGATCGACCTCATATGCGACGTTCAGCCCCGCATCCACGGTCCAATTCTCGCGGTCAGCGCCCGGAAGGGTCTGCGCAGCGGAGGCGCGGCCATAGGTCGGTTGCGCGCTGACGCTGTTCTGGGGCAGCCTGTCCGATCGAGCGCCCCGCAGCCCGGCGCGCGCTTTTTCCAGGCGCGCGACCGCCACGCGTATGTCGGTGTTGGCCTTCAATGCGTCCTGCACCAGCCCCTCGAGCACCGGGTCGTTATAGAGCCGCCACCAATTATCGTCAGGTTGCGCCGCGCTGACCGCCGGGTTGGCCGCGCCGATAAACGCGCCCGCAGCCGTGCTTGGGGTAGCCGGAGCCTTATAGTCCGTCCCTGTCGCGCAGGCGGTGAGCGCCGACGCGCCAAGCAGGAGGGGGAGGAGTGTCTTTGTCATCATCTCTATCCTATTCGGCGGGTTGCAGCGCGGCGGCGGCGTCGCCCTCCCTTTTGCGGGAAAAGCGATCGCCCAGCGCGCGGCAGACGACATAGAAGGTGGGGGTGAAGAGCAGGCCGAACGCCGTCACGCCGGTCATGCCGAAGAAGACGGCGGTGCCCAACGCCTGCCGCAGCTCCGCCCCTGCGCCGCTCGCGATCACCAGCGGCACCGCGCCCAGGATGAAGGCGAAGCTGGTCATCAGGATCGGCCGCAGGCGGGTCTGCGCCGCCTGAACCGCCGCCTCGACCGGCGACAACCCCTGTTCTTCCTCCGCCTGCTTGGCGAATTCCACCACCAGAATGGCGTTCTTTGCCGCCAGCGCGATCAGCACGACCAGGCCGATTTGCGTGAGGATGTTGTTATCCATCCCCCGCAGGTTCACTCCCAGCATGGCCGCGAACAGGCACATCGGCACGATCAGGATGATCGACAGCGGCAGCGTCAGGCTTTCATATTGCGCCGCCAGCACCAGGAAGACGAAGAAGACGGCCATGCCGAACACGATGCCGGCGGTGTTGCCCGCCATCACCTGCTGATAGGCGACGCCCGTCCACTCCTTGCTATAGCCAGCGGGCAAACTCTCCCCGGCGAGCTTCTCCATGGTCGTCAGCGACTGGCCGGTGCTGTAGCCGGGAGCTGTGTTGCCATCGACTTCCACCGCCGGCAGCATGTTGTAGCGCACCACGCGATAGGGGCCGGTCTTGTCCTCAAAGGTCGATACCGACCCAATCGGCACCATCTGGCCGCTGTTCGACCGCGTTTTCAGGTTCGCAATGTCGGCGACGGTCCCGCGATGGTTCGCATCGGCCTGCGCCGTCACGCGATAGGTGCGCCCCAACAGGTTGAAGTCGTTGACGAAGGCCGAACCCAGATAGACCTGCATCGCTTCGAACACGCGCTCGGGCGGCACGCCGAGCAGGTCGGCCTTGCGGCGATCCACATCGGCATAGACGCGCGGGGTCGCATTATCGAACAGCGTATAGACCATCGAGAGGCCAGGAGTCTGGTTCGCCTTGCCGATGAAGTCCTGCGCAACCTTGTTCAGCTCAGTATAGCCGCGTTCCTCCCGATCCTGCACCAGCATGCGGAAGCCACCGGGCGGAACAAGCCCCGAAATGGTAGGCGGCGGCAGCAGCAGAATGCGCGCCTTTTCATAGCCCGCGACCGCCTTGTGCGCCTGCTCCATGATGCCCGCATAGGTGACGCCTTCTTTCTGCCGCTCCGCAAAGCTGTTGAAGGGGAAATAGATGGCGGCGCTGTTGGGCGCCTGCGTCTGCGATGGGCCGTGGAAGCCCGCGAACATCACTGCGCCGCGCAGCCCCTTGATGGGCAGCAGCTTTTGCGCGACCTCCTTCGTCACCTTGTCCGTGCGTTCGAGCGACGCGCCGGAAGGAAGCTGCACGACGGCCAGGAAATAGCCCTGGTCCTGCGACGGCACGAACCCGCCCGGCGTCACCCAGAACAAGGCGATGGTCGCGGCGATCAGCCCCGCATAGGTAAGCAGCATCTTCTTGGGCCGCAGGACCAGGAAACGCGTCAGCCGAGCATAGCCAGCACTCATCCGGTCAAAGCCACGATTGAACCCGGCGGCGGCCTGCGCGCCGATCCTGTGCCAACGCGGTGCGCCGTCCAGATCATGATCACCATGTTTGGGCTTAAGCAACAACGCCGCCGCAGCCGGAGACAGGGTGAGCGAGAGGATCAGCGAGATCACCGTCGCGGTCGAGATGGTGACGGCGAACTGCTGATAGAATGCGCCTGAAATGCCGGTGATGAACAGCGTCGGCACGAACACCGCGCACAGGACGAGGACGATCGCGACCAGCGCTGCCGACACTTCGTCCATCGACGTGCGGGCGGCCTCCAACGGCGCCATGCCATGTTCGATGTTCCGCTCGACATTTTCGACGACGACGATCGCGTCATCGACCACAATGCCGATCGCAAGCACCAGGCCGAACAGCGACAGATTGTTCAGCGAATATCCCAGCGCCGCCAATATCGCCGCCGTGCCGATCAATGACACGGGAATGGCGATGATCGGAATGACCGCCGCGCGCCAATTCTGCAGGAATATCAGAATGACCAGGACGACCAGCACCACCGCTTCGAACAGCGTGTGATAGACCGCGTCGATCGACTGGCTGATGAACTCCGTCGGATTGTAGATGACGCTATATTCCAGGCCCTTGGGGAAGCTCTTGGACAGTTCGTCCATCTCAGCCTTGACCTTCTCCGCAGCGTCGAGCGCGTTGGAGCCGGGGCGCTGCATCACTGCGATCACGACGGTGGGCGTACCGGACAGATAGGTGTTGATGCCATAATCCTGCGCGCCCAGCTCGACGCGAGCGACGTCGCCGACGCGAACCTGGCGGCCATCCGCATCAGTGCGGATGACGACATCGGAAAATTGCTTGGGCTCGATCAGGCGGCCCTGCATTTCGACGCCCAGTTGGAAGGCTTCACCCCGGTCATAGGGCGGCTGGCCCAGCGCGCCCGTGGACACCTGGACATTCTGCGACCGCAACGCGGACACGATTTCGCCAGCGGTCAGGTCCAGCGCGGCGGCGCGATCCGGGTCGATCCAGATGCGCATCGCATAATCGCGCGACCCGAACAGCCGCACATCGCCCACGCCATCCAGCCGCGCCAGACGGTCGCGAACCTGCGTCAGCGCATAGTTGGACAGGTAATTGCGGTCGAAGGTCCCATCGGGCGACTGAAGATTGACGACCATCAGGAAGTCGGGCGTCGTCTTGCGCGTGACCACGCCCAAACGCTGCACTTCTTCGGGCAGGCGGGGGATCGCGACCGCGACCCGGTTCTGGACCAGCACCTGCGCCTCGTCCAGATCGGTGCCGACCTTGAAGGTGACGGTGATCGTGACTTTGCCGTCGCCCGTCGATTGGCTGCTCTGATAGAGCATGTCATCGACGCCGTTGATCTCTTGCTCGATCGGCGCGGCGACCGTTGATGCGACGGTCTCGGCCGATGCGCCCGGATATTGCGCCGACACAGTGACCGTGGGTGGCACGATGTTGGGATATTGGGAAACGGGTAGACCGATAAAGGCCAGCGCGCCGACCACGGTTATGACCACCGCGATGACCGCGGCGAAGATCGGCCGGTCGATGAAGAAGCGGGATAGGCGCATCGGTCTGTTCCTCGATGGCGTGAAGAAGGGCGCCCGCAATGGAGCGCGGAATGGGTTATTTTCTAGCCCCACCCCTTCAGGGGAGGGGAAGGGGGTGGGGGCTCGCCGGATAGTCCGGCGCTGGGGGGAGGCCCCCACCCCAACCCCTCTCTCGGGAGGGAGGGGCTATTCCAACTAAAAGGTCGCCTGCGAAGCAGCCGGAACGCTGCTCTCACTAGCCGCCATCGGCGCAGGCGAAGCCTTGATCGCCACAGCCCGCGTCGCGACCTTCGCACCTGGCATCGCCGACTGAAGGTTCGTCACGACCACCCGGTCACTAGGCGACAAGCCCGCCCGGATAATCCGCAAGCCATCCACCACTGGACCCAACTCGACAGGCTTGGCGGAAACGCTGTCATTCTTGCCGACAATCAATACAGTCTTGCGCGCCTGATCGGACTGAACCGCTTCGTCGGGGATCAGAAGGGCATTCACCTTCCCGCCATTGGCGAGGCGCATGTTGCCAAACATGCCGGGGGTCAGGAACATGTCGGGATTGGCGAACAGCGCGCGGACGCGGATCGTGCCGGATCGCGGATCAAGGCCATTGTCGGTAAAGTCCAGACGCCCCTTCCAGCGATAATCGGCTTCATCCTGCAACCGCACCTCGACCGCACCCGCGCCGTCCTTGTCGCGCTGCGACTTAAGATACAGCGCTTCGGAGGCGTCGAAATTGAAATAGATTGGGTCCAGCTTGTTGATGGTCGTCAGCAGCGTCGCGCCAGCGCCTTCCGCTCCGGAAACAAGATTGCCGATGTCGATGCGCCGGTCGGATACGCGCCCTGAGATAGGCGCGCGAACGTGCGTGAACTCCACCTCCAAAGCCCGCTGACGCTCGCGCGCCTGCGCAGCCGCCAGCGCCGCTTGCGCGGCTTGCAAGCGGGAACGCAGGGCATCGACTTCGCTGGCCGAAACGGCTTCGTCGCCCGTCAGACGCTGAACCCGCTTATAGTCGTTCTGCGCCAGAAGCAGCGCGCTGCGAGCGCTCGCGCTGTTGGCGCGGGCTTCGGCCAGCGCGGCGAGGAAGGGGCGCTGATCGATGGTGAACAGCAACTGCCCCGCTTTCACATAATCTCCGTCCCGGAAATGGATCGCCGTAATCGCACCCGAAACGCGCGGCCGAATATCGACCGTCTGGCTGGGAGCAAAGCGGCCAACATAATCATCCCATTGCGTGACGGAGCGGCTCAGCGGGGTGGCGATACCAACCACCGCCAAGGTCGCGGGCGCGGCTTGCGCCTCCGGGCGATCGATCAATTTCCACCCGACGCCGCCCAGGACTACAAGCGCGATCGCTGCGATTGCGGCATGGCGCTTGCGGCCCCGCAGGAGGGGGGAAGATACCGCATTGTGGCTGTCGGCATCGATGGGCTTGTGCATGTTCATGCGAAACTCCTGACCTTCGGGCTGCCACGCATGGCGGCGATGGCGGCGAGCAGCCGTTCGAGATGGGCTTCGGTGAACCCGGCGGACCGAAAGGCGGATATACGGCGGGAATGGACGTCATAGCTGCGATGCCAGGCTTCGACCGCGATCTGGCGCAGTGCTTCCAACCGCTTGTCCGCCAGCCGCGGGTCCGGCTTTTGCCCGAAGATCAGGCGTTGCAACCGCGTCCAGCGGCCGGGCTCCCGCAGCGTCGCAAGGCTATCCTGCCGGGCGAGGTGCACGACCTGCCATTCGAGCGGAGAGAAGCTGATGTTTTCGGCCGTGACCGCCGGGCTGCGAAAGGTGCCCCCTACGCCGCCTTCGGCCAGAAATGTTTCCGAACGATAGACCATGATCTCGTCCCCTGTTTTTTGAAGGCAGCGGAGCAGGGCGCGACGGGTCGCGCCGCAAAATCACTGACTTCGCGGATGATAAATGGCCGCCGTGCGTCCACGCGCGATTACGTCGCGGATTTCCGGCGTTGTTTCATGATGAATAGGAACGGCCTTCCTCTCCGAACGGCCGTGCCTATGCCGTCACTGACGGCAGTCCCTGTCCTGCATTCGACCTCCTGACGAAGAGTCTGTCGAATTAACTACCATATGGTATATAATGAGATGCAGCGGATGGTCAAGAAGCTTTGTGTACCGATCGGTCTTTTTTATTAAGTCACTAAAATTGCAGCAATGTTACGCACTGGGCCACATTGTTAGAGCGGTATCGACAAGCTGGGTCAAGCGGTCTTCCGGAACCCCCGAGCCTGCCTGGACCGCCAAGCCCTGAAGCATTGTGGTCAGGTAAAGAGCAAGCGCCTTCGGCTCGACGTCCGCTGGCAGATCACCTTCCTTCTGCGCCCGTTCGAACCGTTCGATCAGCGCCCGGTCGGAGGACGCGCGCCGCGCCAGAATTTCGTTGCGGATACATTCGGCATGCGCCGTATTGGCGACCGAACTGATGACGCCCATGCACCCCTTGGGATCCGTGTTGCCGCACTGCATGGCCAATGCGCCCTTCAGCAGCCGTTCTGCGACTTGCTTGGCCGTTGGTGCTTCAAGCGCCGACTTCACATAACAGAGCTTATCCCGCTCATAGAGGTCGAGCGCCTTGCGGAAGAGCGATTCCTTGTTGCCGAAGCAAGCGTAGAGGCTAGGCTTTGTGATGCCCATCGCCTCGGTAAGCTCCGCGAGCGACGCACCTTCATAGCCGCGGCGCCAGAATATCTCCAGGGCGGCGGCGAGCGCCTTCTCCGGATCAAACTCGCGCGGGCGACCTCTGACAGGGGTGGATGCGGTTTCCATACCGATCAGTATATAGATGCCCCGGCGAATAGCTCAAGGGCTTCGTTGCACAGATAAGACCAAGGCCGTTGCGCCCTCGGCCCGCAGCTGCGAAGAGGCGCGCCCTGTCTGTTCTGCCAAATCCCTTTCAATTAGATGGATCATTCATGACTTCGCCTCCTCGCTCGATCGGCATCGATTTCGGCACCACAAATTCGGTCGTAGCGATCGGCGACGCTGGTGGGCAGGCGGCAATGGTGAACTTCGCCGCGCCAGAAGGACCTGCATCCATCTTTCGATCTGCGCTATGCTTTTGGGAGGATGGGAACGTTCCAGGCGGCATCGCGCGGGAGGCGGGCCCTTGGGCGATTGCGGAATTTCTCGAATACCCCCAAGGCAGCCGCTTCCTGCAATCCTTCAAGTCGGTCGCCGCCAGCCGCGCCTTCGAACATGCCACGATCTTCGAGAAGCGGCTGCGCTTTGAGGAACTCGGCGTAATTTTCCTTGAGCGCCTACGCGCTCATGCCGGCGAATGGCTGAACACGCTACCGCCTCATGTCATTGTCGGACGCCCGGTCCGCTATGCTGGGCAGCGTCCGGACAGCGTCCTCGCCCGGCAGCGTTACGACTTGATGTTCGCCGCGCTCGAGCGGGAAGTGCACTATGTTTATGAGCCACTCGGCGCCGCGTTCAGCTTTGCCGCGCGCTTGAATGAGCCCGCCACTTTACTCGTCGCTGATTTCGGCGGCGGCACCAGTGACTTTTCGGTCGTCCGGATTGGGGAGCCTGGCGCGGCGCGACGCTGCACCCCACTCGGGTCGGCTGGCATCGGCATCGCTGGCGACCGCTTCGACTACCGGATCATGGACAAGCTGGTGCTGCCGATGCTCGGCAAGGGCGGGACCTACGCCTCCATGGGCAAACAGTTTGAAATCCCCGCCGGATATTTCGCCGACTTCGGTGACTGGTCACGGCTGGCATTGATGCATAACCGCCGAACCCTTGCCGAACTGCAGAAGCTCCAGCGCGCGGCGCATGATCCGGCGGCAATCGGCAGGATGATCGCGGTGGTAGAGAATGAACTGGGCTACCCCCTTTACGACGCGGTCGCGCGGCTGAAGCGTGTGCTTTCCACAAAAGAGGAGGCTCATTTCCATTTCGACAGCCCTGGCATGCGCGTAGAAGCAGATGTCAGCCGCGCCGAGTTCGAGCAGTGGATCGCGCCCGACCTGGCGCGGATCGGGACGACCATTGACGTTGCGCTTGCCAATGCAGGCGTGGGAGCCGACGTGATCGATCATGTTTTCCTGACTGGCGGATCATCATTGATCCCTGCCGTACGCCGCCTGTTCGAAGAGCGCTTCCCGGCTGGCCGCATTGCGAGCGGCGACGAACTGACATCCATCGCGCATGGGCTCGCATTGATCGGCCAGGAAGCCGACATTAGCCAATGGGCGGTGACGGGCGAGGTGGAAACGGAGCAGGCGTAAATCGCCGCCTCAGCGATCCTTGTCCATCATATCCATGAAATCCCGCGCCGCGTCCCGATCGGCAGGATCGTCAAAGGCGTCGAGGTCTGGCGCGGCGCCCAGCAGGAACAGAAGTGACCAAAGCGCGAACCGTCGGCCCCGGTCCTTTTCCAGCCCAAAGTCAACCCGCATCCTTTCTACACCCGCCGCGATGGCGGCGGGGGGAACGGCGTCCAGATCGGCAGAACCGAAATAGCGGTGAAGCTGATCATCAAAATCCATATGCGCCCAACCTTCCGATCTTTCTGGCCGCAGCCTGCCGTTATGACAGTATGGCTGCGATCCCCGCGCGCGCAATTTGAGCATCCTGGTCAGATTTGACGCCCGAGACGCCGACCGCACCGACGAAATCGCCCTCCACGATGATGGGCACGCCGCCCTCCAGCATCGCCTGAAGCGCGGGTGCGGACAGCATCGACACGCGGCCATTGAGTACGAGGTCCTCATAAACCTTGGACTCCCGGCGGCCAAGGATCGACGTCACCGCCTTTGCGGGCGCCATATGGGCGGTGCTGGCAGCCGCGCCATCCAGCCGGAGCAGGCCGAGCAGATGGGCTCCATCATCGACCACCGCGATGGTCACGGCCCAGCCATTGGCGAGCGCTTCGGCCTCTGCGGCGGCGAGAATGGCCTTCACGTCTTGTGCTTCCAGGCTGTGCTTAGTCTTCATCGATCGGTCCGTTCATAAGGAGGCGCCAAGCAGGATGCTGGCCGCGTTTAGCGAAAGCCGCGCTGTAGCATCCGACGCGCATCTTGCCAGCGTTATAGAGCTGCCGCTGACGGAGTTTCATTTAGGGAAGCTTCCATTGTGAGGATGGTGGGCTTGTCCACACCAAAAGACTGGACAACGATCTTCACCTCACCGGGCGTCGGTAGATCGGACGAGGGAATTTCGATCGATATGACATTGTCCTCCTGAGCTTGCCAGGGGGCAGTCAGCCTTCGGCCGCCGGGCAACTGAACGGAGATATTCCTGACGCAAGTGAGGGATGCGCCCTTTACCGCCAGCCTGTTTTTCTGACCTGCGATCAGGCGTTGCCCCGGCACCACCTGCCAGCTTTCATCTTCTGGAAACTGGACAGCGAATTCGGGCCCTTCGAACGCGTCGAAGCCCCAGAAGCCGTGCACGCGTGCCGCGACGGAACCCTTGAAATCCCTCGCATTGAACGATGAGGCGAAAATATAGCCGCCCTTGTCAGCGCGTGCCACCACTGGCACATCCACAGCGCGCCCGGCCTTGTTCGGCAACCGCAGCATTATGTCATATGCATAGTCGGTGGCGAATATCAAAGGTGCCCCATCGACGCCGAATACCGCGCCGGGGCGCGTCGCGCATATCGGCGCATCGCTGCTCTTGCGCAGCGGCGGCGGGACATTCTTCTCTATGGCAGGGAGCGCGGCGACGAGTACGGATTTGGGCTTGCGGAAGGATGGTGCGCTGTTCAGCAGTAATGAGACCGAACCGCCGTTCTGGATGCCCAAGGCAGGCAGATAATTGAACTCAGGATTGTTGAACGCGCCAAATATCCGGGCAAGGTCGCGCACCACCCCGATATAGGGACTGTAGAAGCCATATCCCCCTTCCCGGGTAGCGCTTAGTTGCAGCGCCAGATCGGTGGGCGCACCGATGATCGTTTCAGTGAGCGAATTGCTGTGAATGTCGCCCAGCACCAGACTGTCCCTGTTTTCCACCAAACAGGCGGCCTGAAATTCCACTACCTTCGCCAGACAATCCGGGTTGAGCTTCACCGCAAGACTGGAAGAGAGGACGGGTGCGACATTCCTTAGAAATTCCGGATGCGTATTTTCCTGAGAGCGGATGCCGCGGATGAAGGCGTTGAGTCTGCTTCTGTCGAGAGACGCCTTGTTGATGTCTTGAGTGACGCGAACAAATTCACCCGGCCTGCCACGGATCGCATCAGAGATGGTGCCAAGATCGCCTCCTGTGTCAGGCACCATGAACAGCACCAGTTGACGGGCATGGTCTGGCACCGTCAACTTCAATATTCGCTTCTTCTCCTTCTGCTGCCATGTCTCTGCATTCGCGATCCAGCTCTTTGGCGGGGGGTTGGTTACGCCCCGCAGAAAGGCTGAGATCAGCCGATAGCGGATGGACTGGTCAGCAGGCAAATTAGCCTCGATCTTCACGACGTCGCCCGTTGCAAGCGCAGGCACCTTCCCAATCGGCAGCGTACGTCCCGCGCGGCTGACACTGACGGAGAGTTCAGGGCCGGGCAGATCGAAAGCCGCAGGTTCGGCCGCCGGTGCGCTGGCCGCGGCGGAGCATGCCGCGATGGCGGAGAGGCAAAGGCGCGTCGAAGGAATCCAGCGGACTGTCATGCTTTCTCCCTGCGCGGTGAAACGGCTTCGTCAAGACAAGCCGCTATCTTTTTAGATTTGCTGCTCCGCAAGAGAGGCGAAGTGCACGCGACAGCCTCCGCGCCGTGAGCGGGCGCTTCAATCCGTGACCGCTTTTTTTGGTAAAGGCGTCAATGCTGAGAACAGCTTGTCTGCCACCCTTTCGACGTGTTCAGCAGCAATTTGCCGGCTCGAAGCGTCTGCATCATCCGTCCGCTGCTCGCTCGCGTGATTGCAAGCGGCGACGGCTAGGCCAGCCGCCAAGATCGTAAAGGTGGTTCGGGACATCGGGAGCCTTCTAGCAAGGTTTCCCGGCGCAACGCCTTGTTGATGCTTCGCGTTCCACTCCAGCCGCTATGGCCGTCCAATCATATCCGGTCGATGATCTCTCGTACGCGCGCCGCAAGCGTTCGCAGCGTGAAGGGTTTCACCAATAGATCAACGCCTACATCAAGCCGCCCATCGCGCATGATCGCATCACGCGGATAGCCGGAGGTATAAAGGATGCGGAGGTCCGGCTGACGCGCCCGCGCTACGGCGGCGAGTTCGCTGCCCGACATCTTCGGCATCACGACATCGGTCATGAGCAATCTGATCGGATGTTCCTGTTTATCGAGCAAGGCGAGCGCGTATTCCCCATTATGCGCCTCAATGACCCGATAACCCAACTCGCGCAGGGTAGCGACCGTGTAGGCGCGGACATCGTCATCATCCTCGACCACCAATATCGTCTCGGAAGCGGTGCCAAACGGCTCACTCTCGCGAACCATGCTAACGGGGGCCTCCGCGCTCCCGGCGCTGCGGGCGAGCAGCAAGGTAACGACTGTTCCGGCGCCGGGCGTTGAGTCAATCACCACCGTGCCGCCCGATTGTTTGGCAAAGCCATATACCATCGAAAGGCCAAGACCGGTGCCCTTGCCGACTTCCTTGGTCGTGAAGAAGGGGTCGAAAACTTTCGTCAGGGTCTCGGGGTCCATGCCGACGCCGCTATCGGTTACAGTGATTGCGACATAGTCACCCGGTGGCGGGTTATTTCCCCCGCTTTCAATAATGCTGATCTGACGGTTGCGGGCCGCGATGGTCAGCGACCCGCCCGACGGCATGGCGTCTCGACCATTAACGGCGAGGTTGAGGATGGCATTTTCCAACTGATGCGGATCGGCTTCGATGGTCCAGACATCATCGGGCGCGTCGATCGCGATCGCCACCGCTTCGGTGATGGTGCGGGTTAGTAGGTCTGACATGCCTGCCAGCAGCCGCGGCACCTCTATCGCGCGCGGATCGAGCGGCTGGCGGCGGGAAAAGGCCAGCAGCCTCTGGGTGAGGGCAGCCGCTCGGTCAGCGCCTCGCATGGCGTTGCCGAGCGCACGTCCGACGCGAGGATCGGCCGAATTGTCGAGCCGCCGCAGCGCGATGTCCACGCTACCGGTAATGATCGTCAGAAGATTGTTGAAATCATGTGCGATGCCGCCTGTGAGCTGCCCGACGGCTTCCATCTTCTGCGCTTGGCGAAGCGCATCTTCGGCCCGCAGCCGTTCTTCGATCTCCTGCGCCACGCGCTGCTCGAGTGTGTCGTTAAGCTCACGCAGTCTTGTTTCCTGAAGCTTTGCCTCCGTGACATCATAGATGACGCCGAGCAGGCGATAGCCGCTACCTTCGCCTTCGCGCATCACTTCGCCGCGCCGTGCGATCCAGCGTTCCGCGCCATCGTCGCTCCGCCGGATGCGGAAAACGCCGTCCAACCCTGCGGGCATGACGCCATCCTCAGGGATGAGCGGTGCTTCGCCTTCGCAGGGGACGGCGTTGATTGTTCTAACGGGCAGGCGGTCGGCGGGGTGGAGGCCGAGCAGGCGGCAGAACTCACTTGATACGGAGACGGTCGCAAAACCGTCCTGATATTCGAATGTGCCGACGCCGCCAGCGCTTTGCGCCACGCGTAGCCGTTCTTCGGTGCGTTTGCGGTCCGTGACATCGATCAGCAAGCCAGTGAAACGAAGGGGGTTATCCTGGTCGTCTAGGTGGCTCTGCCCCCGTCCATGCATCCAGAGCACCGCCCCACTCGGGGAGATGACCCGGAACTCCTTCGAGAAGAGTTCTGCGCCGGCCAGCAGGCCTGCGACCGCGATGCGGATTCGGGGGCGGTCTTCGGGATGGATAGCGCTGAAGAAAGCGGCCGTCGGCATCGGCTCCCCGGCCGCGCCTTCGCCGAAATCATATAGCTGCGCGAAGCGGCTATCGACAATCAATTGGTCCTGGACAATGTCCCAGTCCCAGGCGCCGCTTGCGCCGGCCGCCGCAAGGACGCCGCGTAGCTGCTCGGCTTGGGCAAGCGCACTCTGGTCAGCCATCCTCACCCACGATGCGCAAGATGAACTCGTCTAACAATTCCTTTAGAGTGGCGAGCGAAGGGATATCCATCAGCATGGCGATATAGCCGCGAATGTCGCGCTGCCGCACCGCGAAGTCGATGTAGAGGAACAGCACCAGCCCTTCCGCCTTCGCATTTTCGTCGATCTCGAACAGCATTGCGCCGTCGCCCCGCAGCACTTCCGGGATGGTCATCGACAGCGACCGCTTCAGCATGTTGGCCATTGTGGCAAGGCAGCTGTTGAGAATGATGTTACCGGTTTCGGCAAGCGCCTCACGCTCCATTTCTATCACTTCTTCGGCCGAAAGCTCGCCGCCCGTGACTGCGCGAACCAATTCCAGACTGTTCGTCTCGGGAAAGATAAGGAGGGCGCGCCCTGAAAATGGACCCGAGAAATCCTGCCGCACTGCGACCAGTTCCACCACTTCCCGCTCGCTGATCAGGCGTGCGGCGCGACGCTGGTTTACGACTTCGATCGACGGCACGGATAGCAGGACCTGGTCGCCAATCATCTTTCGCAACGACGAGGCGGCGCGGCTCACGCCGATATTGACGATCTCAGTCAGCGCGTCCCGTTCGAGTTCACTGAGTGCGACCTGATCCGGCATCATCCCTGACTTGACCTAAGCTTGAGCGCGGCGCCGGATAGGAAGCCGGCGAGGCCCTCGCTGGTCACGGGCTTGGGGATGAAGGCCGCGCCGACCTCACGGGCCTGCGCGATAATTTCGTCCTGGATGTTGGCGGTGATGATGGCGATCGGCATGTCGGGCCTCAAAGCGCGTATCTCGCGGGCAAGTTCCAGCCCGTCCTGTTCGCTCATGTTGAAATCGATGAGCGCGATGTCGAGCGGCTCCTTGCCCATCAATGCGAGCGCCTGCTCTCCGCTGCTGGCCTCCAACTTCTGCCACTCTGGCTGAAGTTCGGCTACAGCCTTCCCCGCGACAATTCGGGCCAATTTGCTGTCGTCCACGATCAAAATTGTAACGGGCATTCACGACTCCGAAAATCACGCGCTTTGAATCAGCTATAGGCACGATCTTTGGGTGCCGGAATAAATTTGTTACGGATTCATCAGGGGCCCCAGCACCACCTCCCGCAGGAAGTTGTCTTGTGGCACTCCTGACAGCGGGCGCCCTGCGGCATGGAGCAATTGCACCACTGCTAAATGCGCACGCACGAGGCTGCTGACATCGATCACGTGCGTAGGATGATCGAGCAGCGCCGCAAGCAACCGCTCGGCATCCTCCACGGTTGCGGCGCCGGTAAGGATGATCCGGTCCTGCCCAATGGTCACGCTCACGCCATCAGCTCCGGCAAATCCAGCACCAACAGAATGCGACCGTCCGTCATCATGGCAGTGCCCGCGATGGCGGGCAGCGCGGTGAGCAGGCCATCAGCTCGGCGCACGACGCCGTCGAACCGCTCGTCCAAGCTGTCCACACGAAGCGCGGTGCGGCAGGGACCAATATCGGTGATGAGCAGCCTGGCAATGCCGCCACTTGCCGGCTCAAATCCGAGCAAGGAGGCAAGATCGAGTACGGGCACCGTTTCCTCGCGCAGCACGCAAGCTTGCGCCTTCTGGCCCAGAGGATGGATCGCACTGGCGCTGATCCGGGCGGTCTCTACGATCTGGTCCAGCCGAATGCCCAATTGCTGGCCTCCTGCGCCAACCACCACGAGTGGGGTCGTTAAGGCATTCGCGGGGAGTCGCAGGGCAATGTGAGTGCCTTGGCCCACTTCGCTTTCGACTGCGATGGTTCCTGCCAGCTTTTCGACGGCAGCCTTCACAGCATCCATGCCAACCCCCCGGCCCGACAAGCTGGTCGCCCTTTCTGCGGTCGAAAAGCCAGGAAGGAAGATGAGCTGGAGTGCTTCTGCATCAGAGAGAGCAGCGGCCGCATCGCTATTCATCAATCTTTTCGCGATCGCTGTCTCACGCAAGGCTCGGGCATCGATACCGCGCCCGTCATCCGCGATCATGATCTTGATGCCATTCCCCTCCGGCCGGACCGACAGGTGGATTTTTCCCTCAGGCGGTTTGCCATGGGCGGTGCGCTCGCTGGCGGGCTCGATGCCATGATCGACGGCGTTGCGCACGATGTGGAGCAATGGTTCGAACAGTTGGTCCGCCACCTCCTTGTCAACGCGCGCTGTTTCTCCTTCTAAAATGAAGCGGACCGGTTTCCCCAGGTTTGCTGCAGCTTCGCGAGCGAGGCGTGGCAAGCGGCGCAGCACGGGTTCAAGCGAAACCTGCCGCACTCGCGCGACAGATCGCTGTACCTCTGCTGCAACGCGGCCGATCTCATCGTCTGCGGCGCTGAGTTCTGCGGCCAGCAATGGGTCTAGCGCGCGCAGGCGGTCGGCGATAGGCCGCAAGGTCCGGATCGCGACGGTGAGTTCGCCGATTTGGCTCGCCAGACGATCGAGCCTGGATGCCTCGACCCGCAGCATGGACGAAGGGTCCTTGGGCTGAGGGCCGACATCGGGCAACGGAGCTTCAAGCACGCTGCCCAAAGGTGCGACCGCAGCTTGATCGGGCATCAGCCGGAATGCCGCCCGCACCGCCGCCTCATCGCCGCCGCTGATACCCTCGATCACGCTGATGCAGCGGAACGGTTCGCATGACGCAATGGCGGGCCATTCACCTGCTGCGGGCAGCACCGCCAGCGCGAGCAGATCCGGAACAGCCGCGCTTATCGCCAGCGGGTCTTCGCCGCGGAAGAAGCAGTCTGCATCGGGCGTGTACCGGAACGCCGTCTGCGCCTGTTGAAGACCGACTGGCGAGAATTCCGGCCTCGAACGTAGAGCAACGAGCCAATCCGCCTCTTGCGTCACGAGCGCAGCCATCGGGTGAGGGCGTCCGTCCGCTTCCGTGCCGCCGGCCCCATCATCGGCGAGCAACATGGCGATCAGCCGGTCAGCCTGCGCCTCCGCCCCTTCGCTCAGCGAACCGGTCATTTGCATGGCGTCGATCCATCGATCAGTCTGGTCGATCACGGCCAGCACAGCGTCGAGCGCTCGTTCGTCGAGTAACGCGTCTCTCCTGCGCGCCGCTTCCAGCCGGGTCTCCGCGGCGTGGAGCATCTCTTCGGCCGGGGCCATCTCGAAAAGGGCCACTGATCCCTTTAGGGTATGGACTGAACGAAAGAGACTATCGAGCGCCGTCCTGTTCTGCGGGTCGCGGCTCAGCGCGACCAAGACTGAATGCGCGTCCGCAACCAGATCCCGACCTTCCAGGATAAATTGTTCGAGAAGCTCGTCCATCAGCGCCTCCGATAAACGATTGCCCGGTCCAGGCGAACCAGATCGAAGCGTTCATCGATCCGCGCCATGGACTCACTATGGCCCAGGAGCAGATAGCCGCCCGGGAAGAGCGCTTCGTGAAGATTTTGCGCAGCTTCGGCTCTGGAAGCCTCATCGAAATAGATAAGCAAGTTGCGGCACAGGATGATATCGAAGCCGCCTTGGCTGGCTACAGACGCGCAATCGTTCAGATTGACCTGCGTAAACAGGACTGACTCACGTAAGTCCTGGACGATCCGACGCCGGTGATTATGCTCCTGCTCAAAATAGGCGGACAGCATCTCTTCGGGCAAGCGGCCTAGCGACCGCGCGCTGTAATAGCCTTCTCGCGCCGCATCGAGCGCATGGGTATCGATGTCCGATCCGATGATCTCCACATTATAGGCATCGACCAGTGGCCATCGTTCCAGCAGCCAGAGCGCAATGGAATAAGCTTCCTCACCCGTCGAGCAGGGCAGGGACCAGATGCGGATGAGGTCACCGGGCTGTTTCTTCGCAGCGATCGCTGGCAAGATGTCGTCGGCGAGGGCGGCGAGCTGATGGTCCTCGCGCAGGAAATAGGTTTCATTGATGGTGACGGCGTTGATCAGCAACTGCCGCTCGTGCGGGTCATGTTCGAGCAGGTAGAGATAGCGCACAATGTCCGTCGTGGCGGTGCGCTTCATTCGCTCCGTGACGCGCCGTTCAAGATAATAGCGCTTCTTTTCGCCGAACTTCATTCCAGTCAGGCGATAGAGCAGCGTTGTAAACTGTTCGAGCGAAGAGCCGGCCAGCAGGCTTTCTGTTGCGCTCTCCATCATGGCGTCGCCCAGGCAATTAGCTGCGCGGCGATGCTGTCGAGCGGCAGGACTATGTCAGCCCCATCGGCGGCGACGAGCGCGCCCGGCATGCCCCATATGACGGAACTCTCCTCGTCCTGCGCGATAACATGACCGCCGTGTTGGCGCAGAGCCGCCATGGCTTTGGCGCCATCATGTCCCATGCCCGTCATCAGGACGCCGATCAGAGCCTCAGGCGGGAACAGCCCTCGCGCGCTTTCGACCATTCGATCTGCGCTCGGGTGCCACAGCCGTTCCGCCTGAACCGGAGCGGCGAGCACATGAGGCACGCCGCCACGCCGGGAAAAGACGAGATCCGCGTCACCCCGGCCGATATAGGCCGTGCCGGGCTGAAGAGGGGTAGGTTGCTGCACTTCCACCACCTGTATCTCGCATGCACGATCAAGGCGCCGGGCGAGTGGCCCTGTAAAGCTCGCGGGCATATGTTGGGCGATGATAATCGGCCATGGAAAATCCGCTGGCAGTGGGCCGAGCAGCGCATCGAGGGCAGGCGGCCCGCCGGTCGAGACGCCGACCAGTACTGCTTCGATTCCCGAAAGCGAGACTGTTGCAGGAAGGTGAGGCGCCCTCACGCGTGAAAGGC
Organism: Sphingobium sp. EP60837; assembly: GCF_001658005.1. Classification (NCBI taxonomy): domain Bacteria; kingdom Pseudomonadati; phylum Pseudomonadota; class Alphaproteobacteria; order Sphingomonadales; family Sphingobiaceae; genus Sphingobium; species Sphingobium sp. EP60837. Next base: position 1,031,951 of record NZ_CP015987.1, read on the forward strand.
GTGGTTTGACTGGGGGAGGGGATCGGCGGGCGGAGCCGAGAGCCGTGGGAGCCGGGAGGCGTCCCGTCGCCGCCCGCTGGCGAACCCGATCGGCGAGGCGCGTGCTGCGCGGGATATGGGCGCTCGCCGCAGTACGGACCTTTTCGATAAGGTCTGCGGCGATCCCTTCAATCTCTAACGAAAGAGGGCCACGCGGCTTCGCGATGAAATCGACCGCGCCGAGCGCCAGCGCCTCCAGCGTCTCGTCGGCGCCTGCCTCCGTGAGGGAGGATAGCATGACAACCGGCGTCGGCCGCTCGATCATTATGCGGTCGAGGCAGGCGAGGCCGTCCATGCCCGGCATGTGGACGTCGAGCGTAATCACGTCGGGATGAATGTTTTCGATTTTCTTCAGCGCTTCGTCTGCATTGCGCGCAACTTCGACCGTGAAATCTCCAGCTTCGGCAAAAAGCTGGATCAACAAATGCCGCATCAACGGGCTATCATCGACGATCAATAGCCGGATCATGATGCGGCCATTAACTGCTGGGCGGTCACTTCGGCGAGCAGCTCCTGTTCCGCAGAGGATATCAGGGCAGCCGGGTTGATCACCAGCATCGGCGGCCCGCCATCCTTCCCGCCGTGCTGAAGCGCATCACAGAAGATACCGTCTGCCAGAACGTCGGGTAGTGGGGCTGGGGCGAGGGCGCTTGATTTGACCACGACGATCGCGCGCGCGTCATCGACGAGGAAGCCAAGCCGCTGCCCCCCCGCTTGCACCCGCAGTAACCGCTGGCGCACGCCACTGGCCGGGGAGCCGGTCATCCGCAACACCTGATCGATGATAGCCAACGGCTCGCCATGGACGGGAGCCACGCCCAGAAGCCAGGGCGGCACACCTGCGATCTTGGTCAGGCGGGCGGGCCGAGTCGCGACCTGTGCGATGGCGGCAACTGGAAAGGCGATGAGATGCTCGCCGATCCTTACCGGCAGCAGTGAGATGCTGTCCTCGTCCCGATCCGTTTTTGCGGGTGTCGAAGTCTGATGCCTTGCGCTACCGGCGAGGAGGCGCCTCGTTCGGGCTTCGCTTAACAAATGATCAGCGGCCAGGATCGACACCAGCTTGCCTCCGCCTTCGGGGCGACAAATCGCGCGTATCCGAGCTTCGCCATCGTTGCGGAGCACGGTGGCGGGTAGGTCATCGACGCGCGACGAGGACAGTTGCAATATGCTCTCCACACGGTCCACGAGAAGGCCGAGCCTGTGACTGCCCAGCGCGACCACTATGATATGGCTGGCGCGGTTCGTGGCCGCTCGGCCACTCACATCCGATCCGGGCAGACCCAGCAGGGCAGCAAGCGATAGCAACCCGAGGGTGATGTCCTCCCAAGCCATGGTCCCTATCACGGCAGGGTCAGCTCCAGGTAAGCGCGCGATGCTGCCGGGGACGCGCAGCACTTGCGCAATCTCTTCAACCGGAAGGGCGAAGCTCTGATCGCCGATTGCGAACCGCAGCAAGGCTATGCGGTCCTGCTGATCAGCCAGATCAGCATTCCGGGCGGTAGCCGCAACCAATGCGCGGCGGGCGGTCTCACGCACGGGGAAACTGCGTGCGACCAAATCGTCTATGGCGAGATCGTCAACTTCGTCCGCTGCTGCTTGATCCGGGCTCAGACGATCGACCGAATCGACTGCGAGCGCGATGCGTTGCGCGCCCGACAATATCAAAATACGACGGGGCCTATCCTGCGCTTCGCGCTTGTCGGAAGTTCGGGGGCAGAGGACCGCCAGCGTCTCTCCACGCACGTTTCCAAGGCCGAGCAGGCAGGGCGGCGCCAGCGGCACCGGTGTCAGCTGAGGCAGGCGTGCAATTTCGCGCACCCGGCTCGCGGGCAGTGCGTAGCGCCGCTCTCCAGCGCGGAATACTAGCCGCTGCTCGGCTCTCATTCGGCGGCTATGTCGCTGCGGATATTGAGCGCTTGAGCGAGCGAGGCGATATCCTCGACGGCGGCGGCGAGCATCTCCGTGCCCTGCGCCTGCTGCTGGGCGGCTACTCCGGCTTCACGAGCGGCTTCCGCTGCCAACTCGGCCGCTTGAGCGATCTGCTCGCACCCGCTCTTAACCTCACGCGCGGCCTGCTGGATCGCTTCTGCGCCCGCCAGGATTACGCCATTGTCGGCGCGGGTTGCGTCAACCTCGGCCGCCATTTGTGCAAAGCGGTCGAGCAGCCCCTGGTTACGCGCGGCCTCGACCTCACCTGCCGCCGCAATCTGATCAAGGTCGCGGCGGGCCGAATGGATGCTGTCCTGAATTGCGCGCACCACATCCTTCCCGTCCTCGGCATTGGCCGCAAGGCTGCGCGCGAGTTTGCGGATGTCGGCGGTCACTGTCGCAAAACCCTGGCCCGCCTCACCCGCGCGGGTGGCTTCGACAGCGCCGCTAACGCCTAGCATATTGGTCTGCAATGCTCCGAGGGCCAAGGCGTCGGCGATTTTTTCGGCACGGCGCGCCGTCTCTCCAAGGGCACTCAGCAGTTCGAGGACAGCGCGAGTTTCCTCGACCGCTTCACCTACGCCACTGATCAACTTCGTCAGGGTTGCGCTGCCGTCTGCTACTGAGGCCACAATCATATCGAGACGTTCGACCGCGCTCGCCGCACGTTCCTTCGCGATGGTAGCGCTGGTTTCGATCTGGCCCATGGCCGAACTGGCCTCCAGCGTGGCAGCGCTTTGCAGTTGCGCCCCGCGAGCAATCTGCTCGATTGCGATCTGGATCTGGCTGGATGCGCCCGACAGCTCCTGCACGGTGGCGGACAATTGTTCGGCGGCCGCAGCAACTTGCTCTACCGCGCGCTCGTCAGCGTCCCCCGCTCCCAGTGCTGCGCTCAATTCGGCCAGCGCTTCGGCCGTCTGCTGGCTCTGCTCGAGAGAGGCGGCCTGCTGCTCTATGGCTTGCTGCGCTTCCGCTGCCGCTGCCGACTGTTCCTCCGCAGCGGTTGCGACCTGTTCCGCGCCAAGCTCGGACTCAGTAGCAGCGGCCTCGGCCTGAACCGCGGCGGCCGCGATCTCATGCGTGCCGTCCACCACCGCTGCCAATGTGGTCCGCGCTTCGCCTAGCGCAGTGCTGATCCCGCCGCCATGCAGGGCCTCTTCGCTCGCTCGCGCACTGGCCGCCTGCATCCTGCTCGCGACCGTGCGGACGCCCTCCATGATCTCCGTGGCGAGTTTGCGAATGTCGGTGGCGCTCGCTTCCGAAGCTTCTGAAAGCTCGCGCACCTCGTCGGCGACGATGCCAAAGCCCCTGCCGCCGTCGCCCGCGCGCGTGGCTTCGATCGACGCGTTCAAAGCCAGCATCCCGGTCTGCTCGGCGAGATCTTCGACCATACCCCCGACGATGCTGATGCGCGTCGCAGCCGCTTCCAGCTGCTCGATCGCGGCAACGGAATTCAGCTGGCGGCGCGCGTTAAGCTCGATCGCAGCAACGGACGCATCGATTTGGGCAGAGGTTTCGGCAAAGGCCGCCTGGAGCCGCTCGGTCTGATTGCGCGATGCGGCTGCCCGATTGGTCGCTTCCCGGAAGTGGGAGCGCAGATGCCCGATGAGGCCCAGCGATTCCTGCGCCGCGCTGGCGGCTTCATCAGCACCGCTCGCCATCTGCTCGACGCTGCGCTGCAGTTCGGCCGCTGCGGAGGCGGATTCTCCTAACCCGCTCGACAGTTCCTGTGTCGCTTGGTCGATCCGCTCGACCGCCGTCAGCGGCTTGCGCTTGGAACGCACTGAACGCGCGGGAGCGCTGCCGATTGAGATGGTTTTGCCGGACTGCGGCTCATCCGCTTGTGGCGCTGCAACCTGCTTCCCGCGCGTGCGCTTTCCCAGCGCAGCCTTTTTCACCAGGGCCATGAGCGTATCTTTCTTTGTATCGCCGCAATTTGTCACCGGCATAGGCGAGCGGAGGGGCGGGCGCTACAGCGACGTGAACAGATAATCGCAGGAGTTTCCGAAATGCTTCCCGCTCGAACATATAGCATCACGATCAACCAGGATTGGCAGACGGTCTATGAGAAGATCTGGCAGCCCGAATATTTTCCCCGATGGGCGTCCGGGCTCGCGGAGTCCGGCCTGCGGCCTGACGGGGAAGGCTGGCTCGCGGACGGTCCGGAGGGGCCAATCCGCATCCGCTTTACGCCATATAACGCCTATGGCGTGATGGACCATTATGTGGATTTGGGCACAGGTGAGGAAGTTCATGTGCCGCTTAGGGTGGTGCGCAATGGCGAGGGCGCGGAAGTTATGCTGACGCTGTTTCGTCAGCCGGACATGGATGACGAGCGGTTTGCGGCTGATATCAAATGGGTCAACCGCGATTTGAGAAACTTAAAGAATGAAATAGAGAATTAGACGCGTTTGGCAGCCTAGCCGGATGCTTCGCGCCATTCCCCCTGGGCGATGCCGTCGAGGGTCCAGTCGCCGATGCGCCACCGGATCAGGCGCAGCGTGGGAAGGCCAACCGCCGCGGTCATGCGGCGCACTTGCCGGTTGCGGCCTTCGCGGATCGTCAGGCGGAGCCAGCAATCGGGCACGCTCTTGCGGAACCGGACCGGAGGATCGCGCGGCCAAAGGGCGGGATCGTCTATCCGTTCGACCTGTGCGGGCAAGGTCGGTCCGTCCTTCAGTCGGACGCCGCGCCGCAATCCCTCCAAGGCGGCCTCGTCGGGATCGCCTTCGACCTGAACGAGATAGGTTTTCGGGGTCTTGAAGCGGGGATCGGCGATCCGGGCCTGCATTCGGCCATCGTCGGTCAGCAGCAACAAGCCCTCGCTGTCGAGGTCCAGCCGACCAGCCGGATAGACGCCAGGCCGGTCGATATAGGCAGCCAGGGTGGGACGGGGAGGTCCGGTACTTTCGTCCGAGAACTGGCACAGCACGCCATAGGGCTTGTTGAAGAGGATGAGCGTCATGGCCTCAATCCTCATCCTCGAAGGCGAGGCTGCCCTGATCGATCAGCGCCTTGATGAGCGTGACCGCCGCTTGCGAGGCGGCAAGCGCCGGATCAGTCCGCACGATGGGCGTGGCAGCCAGTTCTTCCGCGAGCGCTGCTGTTTCGCCATTACATTCGAAACAATGGCCATCGACGAAAAGCAGGATACCGGGGCCCTGCCGGATGAAGCCGAAGCGGCTGGCGGGATTGCGCCGCAACGGCGTGCCTAATGCGAGGAGGGCTTTCGCCTCCTGTTCCTCGACCGGCTCCTCTGGCCGCCAATCGGCGTCGGCATATTTGGGCAGGCTGTTATGTAGCCCGAACCAGCGGGCGAAGGCGTCGCGGTCCGACAGGGCTTGCATAACCATCGCATGCAGGCGGTCGAGAGCAGGGGCGCTGATCTCACCTGCATTGACCTGGATCGCAAGGCCCGGATCGGCATAGCGATCCTCTTCGGTCAGTCCGTCCGCCTGATGCTCGCTCCAGCCTTCAATCAGTTCGGCGACGGAAGGGGCGCGGAAGCCGATCGAATAGGTCATGCAGTCATCGCCGACAGCAATGCCGTCATGCGCATAGCAAGGCGGGACATAGAGCATGTCGCCGGGCTCCAATATCCATTCATCCGTCGCATCGAAATCGGCGATCAGCCGCAGATCCTCATGCGGAACCAAGGGCGTTTGGGAATTGCACCGCGGCCCCACCCGCCAGCGCCGCCGGCCGAGGCCCTGGATCAGGAACACGTCATATTGATCATAATGCGGCCCAACGCCGCCGCCGTCCGTCGCATAGCTGACCATCACATCGTCGATGCGCCAATTGGGTATGAAGCGGAAGGCGTCGATCAGTTCAGCGACCTGCGGAGCATGATGATCCACGGCCTGCACCAGCAGCGTCCAGGCACTGTCGCCCAGTTCGCCGAAGCGAGCCTCGGGCAGAGGGCCGCTTTCCATTTTCAGCCCGTCAGGCGTCTGCGTGATCAGGCGGGATTCGACACCCTCCTCGCATGCGAGGCCCGCCAGTTCGTCAGGCTCCAGCGGATTGCGCCACGCCCGCCAGGGATTGCGGATCAGCAGAGGGCGTTGCTGCCAATAATCGCGCAGGAACATATCGACGTCGAAACTGGCCATTTGCATCCGCTGCCCATGCGCTGCCGAGCGGGCGCTGTCAAAGCCGCTGATCCAGGTGCATCGAAAGACGAACAAAACGCTATTGCGAAGCTGTAGCAATATATCTAGGTGCAGGTCCATGGATCGTAAGGGGGATTTCTGATGAAAACTGACGGCATCATGAAGATCGGTGTTGCATTGGCGGCTTTGGCCGTGGCGCACCCCGTTCTCGCCAATGAGGCGGCCGCTCCTGAGGATGCGGACACGAGCAGCGACAGCATCGTGGTGACGGCGCGAGCAGGCACCAAGACCGAAACGCCGCCGATCCAGGTGCCGCAGCCGGTTACCGTCATCAGTGACCAGACTTTTCTGTCGCAAGGCGCGATCAGCATCAGCGACACCGTCCGCTATGCCGCGGGGGTGACGGCAAATGCCTATGGCCGCGACACGCGCGTGGACAGCTTTGTCATTCGCGGGATCAGTGCGCAGCAGTTCCGCGACGGCATGCGCGATATCTTCAGCTATTATGCCAGCATCACCGCCGACCCCTATAATTTCTCACAGGTGGAAATCGTGCGTGGCCCGGCATCGGTGCTGTTTGGTCAGGGCTCGATCGGCGGTCTGGTCAATCTCGTTTCCAAGACGCCGACCTTCCAGACGGGCGGCGAAGTTTCGGTCGTCTATGGCAGCTACGACCGGAAAGAAGCGATGGGCGACGTCAATGTCGCGCTGTCCGACACATTGGCGGTCCGTGCGGTGGGCCGGGTCCGCGACGCCGACACCTATGTCGATCATGTCCGCGATGACCGCGTCTTTTTCTCGCCGTCCATTCGCTGGCAGCCGACGCCGGATACGGACATCACGCTGCTTGGCCTTTATCAGAAGGACAAGAGCGGATCGACGTCGCAGTTCCTGCCCATCGTGGGAACTTTCCGTCCCAATCCCAACAATAGCGAAACGCTCGACCCCTATCTGTTCGTCGGCAAGCCGGGCTGGGACCGCTATGACGGCCGCATGCTTCAGGGTGGCGGATCGCTGACCCAGCGCTTTGGCGATAATGTTCAGTTGAACGTGAAGGCGCGCTACATCGATAGCGATCTCACCTATTTTACGCATTATACCGACAGTTACACCAATCCGACCAATCCTTATCTGGACGCTGCCGGGCGCACGATCACCCTGTTGAACGAGGGTTCCTATGCCCGCATGAATGTCTTTTCGACCGACAACAATCTGCTGTTCAAATTTAACACCGGATCGCAGATCGAACATAAGCTGCTGGTCGGCGTCGATTATAGCTGGAACGAAGTGCGCAAGCGCGGCGGTTATGGGTCGGACATCATCGATCTCTATGACATCGACTATGACGCACTGACCATCCCCGCACTTGACCAATATTCAACGCGGGAATCCCAGAAACAGCTTGGCCTCTATGTGCAGGATCAGATCCGCATGTGGGACCGTGTATCGGTCGTGCTTGGCGCGCGGCGCGACCGCGTGGCCACCGCCGGGTCGCAGGTAAAGGACAAGGCGACGACATTCCGCGCGGGCATCATCGGCGAGATCGGCGCGGGCTTTTCACCCTTCTTCAGCTATACCGAGAGCTTCCTGCCGATCGCCATGACAATCGATGGCGGCGGTCAGGCGAAGCCCCAGCGGGGCACGCAATATGAGGCGGGCCTCAAATGGCAGCCGGAGCCAAACACGCTGCTCACCGTCACCGCATTCCACATCAAGGAAATCAATCGCATCATCTACGGCGCTGGCACTTCGGTCACCCAGTCGGGGGAAATCACCAGCAAGGGCATCGAAGTCGAAGCCAGCCACAGATTGCCGGAAGATTTCGAATTGGGGGTCAACTATGGTTACAACAAGCTGGTTTCGCACGAAACGGCGACCTTTGATTATCTGCCACGCCATGCGGCCTCGCTTTGGACGACCAAGACCTTCGGCCTTGAGGATGGAGCGCAACTGCGGCTTGGCGCGGGAGTCAACTATACCGGGAAACGCAGTTCGGTCGGCTCGGCCTGGACCATAGTGACGCCCAGCTACACGCTGGTCGATGCGCTGGCGGAGATCAACTGGAAGGATTGGCGCTTTGCGATCAATGCGACCAACCTGTTGAACAAGCGCTATTTCGCGTCCTGCCTGTCGCGTGGCGACTGCTTCGTAGGCGCGCCGCGCAACGTCATGGGCACGGCGACTTTCCGGTTCTAGCAAGCGACGGGCCTGGCGCAGGGGGCATCCCCTTGCTCCATGCTGCCTCGGCTTTTCCATGGATGCCGGTTTTGATGATCTAAGCCGATCGGCCGCGCCTTGGCGTGTTAGCTTCCTACTATCTTCTTGACTCGATATGGAACTCATAAGTACCCATTTCTTCAAGAAGCAAGAGAGAGGATGATGAGGCTATGGCGCGCTTGGAAGGAAAAGTGGCAATCGTCACGGGTGCAGGTCGTCCGGATAATATCGGTGCAGCAGTATGTGACGCCTTTTTGCGCGAAGGTGCGCGCGCGGTCATCGCTACCGACCTGCGGGTAGAATCCACCGCCGCGCTGACGGGCGAAATGGAGGGTAAGCATGGCGCGGGCCGGTTCAAGCTGGTGGTGCAGGATGCGACGCTGGAGGCGGATTGGGCGGCGCTGGTGGAAACGGTTCTTGCCGAGTTCGGCGCGATTGATGTCCTGGTGAATAATGCGGGCATATCGATCCACGGCGGCATTGAAACCACTTCTCTGGAAGACCTGCGCAAGGTAATGGCCGTCAATCATGACAGCGGTTTCCTGGGCATGAAGCATTGCGCGCCCGCGCTTAGCGAGACCATCAAACGCTTTCCCGGCGGCGGTTCGGTGATCAATACCGTGTCGATGGCGTCCTACATGCCCAATGCGAACAATCTGGGATATCATGTGTCCAAATCGGCGCAGCGCATGCTGACGCTGTGCGGCGCGATCGAATTCGGACCCAAGCGGATTCGCGTGAATTCGGTGCATCCGGGCCAGACCACCACGCCGCTTTTGAAAGAAGCCTATGAGGAATATGCGCGCCTGGGACTCTATGAATCGGGCCAGGCCGGGATCCAAAATTTGGTCGATATGTGCCCGCTCGGCATCGAAAGCTTTCCTGAAGATACAGCGCACGCCTTTGTCTATCTCGCTTCGGACGAGTCCCGCTTCGTGACCGGGGCATCCATCTATCATGATGGGGGGCTTGGCCGCCGTTACTGAGATTTAAGGAGGGGCGGGTGGAGGCGTCTGCCCCCCGCCGCCTTTCATCCTGCGACTGGGGTGAGGCCCTGGGCTATGAGCCTGGCGATGCGCCGGGCCTTTTCATCCGCCTCTTCATCGGAAAGCGGCTGGGCGGTGCCGGCGGAGACGGCCATGACCATGTCCTGCGATAGGACCCACAGGAAGATGGACGCTATTTCGTTGCAATCGACCGGGCGGATCAGGCCCCTGGCCTGAAGTCGTTCGAGATAGGATCGCAGAGGCGCCTGCTGGCGGAGCCTGCGGGTTTCCTCCATCGCTTTCCTGAATTCGGGGAAGCGGAGCCCTTCGCGCATGCTGATTGCCGTGATCGCATGGGCGGCAGGCGTACGCGTGCTGCGCATGATCATGCGCGCCCATTCATAAAGGCCCTCGGCCGGATCGTTTCGGTCCAGTAAGCTCAGATCCGCCGCCATGTTGCGATCCGCTATCTGGTCCAGGACCGCGCGCAACAGCCCAGGCTTTCCGCCATATTTGGCGTATATGGTCTTTTTGGACACTTTCGCCTGCCGCGCGATGATCTGAAGCGTTGCCCGCTCATAGCCCAGCTCAATCAGAGCCTGCTCGGCGACTTCCAGCAGAGCTTGGGCGCGATTTTCGACCTCTGCCGACTTGGGCCGCCCCGCCCTGCTTCGCCTGTCATGCCCATGCATCGCGCATGCTTGGCGGCATCGGCGGTCAAGTGCAAGGGGAGAGGATAGCGGCGCTCGTGCTAAAAGCGTCCCGCCTTGCCCCAGAAGGCGGGACGGGACGCTCCTACGGTCGCAGGCCGCCCCCGAATAACCGTGCGCGGGCCGCGTCCATGGATAAAACCGGCTAAGTCATTGAAAGTTCCCGATCATGGGGCTGCGTCCTGCCGCTATACGGGCTCGGCGCAGCGCTTAAGTTCATGGTATCGCCCAGCTCTCACACAGGTATCGCAGTCGTATATTTCGTCATGGAAAGGGCGAAATGAGACGCCGCATTGGCCACCGCCGCTTGTCCGAGCAATGTGTGCATCAGGAAGAGATTATAGTCCGCCACATCGGCGACGACTATCCGGAGCAGATAGTCCCACTCGCCCGACATGGAAAAACATTCGACGATTTCAGGACGGCTATCCACAAAGTCCTCAAATGCCTGCCTCGCGTCACGAGCGTGGCTGCGCATGCGGATGTTGCAAAGCACGTTCACGCCGCGATCGATCTTCTCCGGGTTCACCAAGCGTACCGAGCCCGTGAGGATGCCGGCGGCTTCCAGCGCCTTGATACGGCGCCAGCAGGAGGCCGTTGACGCGCCGACCCTGTCCGCCAGTTCCGCATGGCTGACCGTCGCGTCGCTTTGAAGGGCTGATAGGATCCTACGGTCAATGGCGTCGATCTGATGAGAGTTTTTCATGTTCATCGTCTCTATGATGAAAAACTATCAGATGATGCGGCATTTCGCTGAATATTGAAACCTCTTTTCGGTGGCTTCATGCGATAAGGTGGCCATGGCGCAGCCTGCTACCGAGCGTCCCGCGCAAGCCGCCGAGGACTGGACGATCCCTCAGGATTGGGAAGCCTACACGCCGCAAGACCATGCGATGTGGGACAGGCTGTTCGCGCGTCAGGCGGCGATGCTCCCCGAGCGGGCAGTCAAGGAGTTTATGGACGGCCTGGACGTCCTTCGCTTGTCGAAGTCCGGTATTCCAGACTTTGCCGAACTGTCCGATCGACTGATGAAATTGACGGGCTGGCAAGTCGTGGCGGTGCCGGGGCTGGTGCCTGACCGGATATTCTTCGAACATCTGGCCAATCGCCGCTTTGTCGCGGGCCGCTTTATCCGCACGCCTGAGCAACTGGATTATCTTCAGGAACCGGATGTGTTCCACGATGTGTTCGGCCATGTCCCGCTGCTCGCCCACCCCGCATTTGCCGATTATATGCAGGCTTATGGCGAGGGCGGGCTGCGTGCCGACGGACTTGGCGCGATCGATCGCCTGGCGCGTCTATATTGGTACACGGTCGAGTTCGGGTTGATCCGGCAGGGCCAGGATTTGAAGCTTTATGGGGCTGGCATCCTGTCTTCCTATGGCGAGTCCGTCTTCGCCCTGGATGACCCCTCGCCAAATCGCATCGGCTTCAATCTCAAGCGGCTGATGCGGACCCATTACCGGATCGACGACTATCAGCAGACGTATTTCGTGATCGACAGCTTCGATGACCTGCTTCGCCAGACCGTCGAGATGGATTTCGCGCCGCTTTATGAAGAGTTGCAGCGCGAGAGCGACTTGGGAACTGCGGAGATCATTCCGCAGGACATAATCTTCAACCGGGGCACGCAAGCGTATGCGCGGTCCAAAACGGGAGCATGACTGGCATGACAGCCAATCCGCTTGGCCTTAATGGCTTTGAATTTGTCGAATTTACGTCTCCAGAACCGGATGCGATGTCGCAGCAGTTCCAGCAACTGGGCTTTGTGCCGACGCACCGGCATCCGGTGAAGAACATCACCCGTTACAAGCAGGGCCGCATCAACCTGATGCTGAACCGCGACGATGCCGGCCGGGTCGCCGCCTTTCGTGGCGAACATGGTCCATCGGCCAGCGCGATGGCCTTTCGCGTCGCTGATCCAGAAGCGGCGATGCGGTGGGCGCTTGATCATGGCGCCAAGCCGACCGAGGAAGACGATACGGTCATTCAGGGGATTGGCGGGTCCTATCTCTATTTCGTTCAGGATGGCGGCGATCTCTATGCAGATTGGGCGGAGTTCCCGGGCTGGCGCGAAGCGGAGGCTGTGAACAATGTCGGGCTCGACCTGCTTGACCACCTCACCCATAATGTCGAACGCGGACATATGCGCGTATGGAGCCAATTCTACCGGACGCTCTTCAATTTCGAGGAGCAGAAATATTTCGATATCAAAGGGAAGGTGACCGGCCTTTTCAGCCAGGCTATGATCGCTCCGGATCGAGCTATCCGCATTCCGCTTAACGAAAGCCAGGATGAGAATAGCCAGATCGAGGAGTTCATCCGGCAATATCATGGCGAGGGTATCCAGCATCTGGCCCTTACCACGGCCAATATCTACGAGACGGTGGAAAAGCTGCGGGCGCGCGGCGTGCGGCTTCAGGACACGATCGATACTTATTATGAGCTGGTCGACAAACGGGTGCCCGGTCATGGCGAGGATCTGGAACGGCTGAAGAAAAATCGCATCCTGATCGATGGGAATGCGCAGGAAGAGGGCATATTGCTACAGATCTTCACGGAAAATAAGTTCGGCCCGATTTTCTTCGAGATCATCCAGCGCAAGGGCAATGAAGGTTTCGGCAACGGCAATTTTCAGGCATTGTTCGAAAGCATAGAACTCGACCAGATAAGGCGGGGCGTTATCACCGTTGACGAGTGAGGCTGATATGAATGCTTCCACCACTGGCGGTTCCTTCGCTCCAGTCGTTGAGGCATCCGGGCGTGTCGAGCCGACGATGCCGGGTTTCGGGAACCTGCATTCCACCGAAGCGCTGCCGGGCGCGCTGCCGGTGGGCCGTAATTCCCCCCAGCGTGCGCCTTATGGCCTCTACGCAGAGCAGCTTTCGGGCACCGCTTTCACCGCGCCCCGGCATCAGAACCATCGCAGTTGGCTCTATCGGATGCGGCCGTCAGCGGGCCATCAGCCTTTCCGCCCTTATGCCACTCCTAGCCTGTTGCGCTCCGGGCCGTTCACTGAACGGACGCCGTCGCCTAATCGCCTTCGTTGGAATCCGCTTGAACTGCCTAAGGAGCCGACTGACTTCATCGACGGGCTCATCAGCCATGTCGGCAATGGAGACGTTGCGGCAGGCATCGGATGCGGCATTCACATGTTCGCGGCCAACAATTCGATGGGCGATCGCGCATTCTTCAATGCCGATGGCGAGATGGTGATCCTGCCGCAAGAGGGCCGGTTGCGCATTGTGACCGAGTTTGGGATTCTGCGTGCCGGGCCGCTGGAAATGATCCTCATCCCCCGAGGCGTGCGTTTTCGCGTCGAATTGCTCGACGCTGGGGCTCGGGGCTATGTCTGCGAAAATTATGGAGCGCCCTTTCGCCTGCCGGAACTGGGACCGATCGGATCCAATGGGCTGGCCAATGCCCGCGATTTCGAAGCCCCGGTCGCGGCCTATGAGGATATTGAGCGCTCCTATGAAATCGTCCAGAAATTCATGGGCGCGCTGTGGACCACTATGGCGGATCATAGTCCGTTCGACGTGGTCGCCTGGCACGGCAATCTCGCGCCCGTCCGTTATGATCTGCGCCGTTTCAACACGATGGGCACAGTCAGCTATGATCATCCCGATCCGTCGATCTTCACTGTCCTCACATCGCCCAGCGACACGCCGGGCACCGCCAATGTCGATTTCGTGATCTTCCCCCCGCGCTGGATGGTGGCGGAAGACACGTTCCGCCCGCCCTGGTTCCACCGCAACGTGATGAGTGAGTATATGGGCCTGATCCGCGGCGAATATGATGCGAAATCCGGCGGCTTCGTCCCCGGCGGCGCATCGCTGCACAATTGCATGTCGGCCCATGGCCCGGATGTGGAAAGCCATGGCAAGGCGGTGTCGGCGGCTCTGGCCCCCACCAAGATCGACGAGATGATGGCGTTCATGTTCGAAAGCCGCTTTCCCTTCGCGCCGACCGCCTGGGCGATGGAAACGCCGTTGCTTCAGGCCGATTATGACGCCTGCTGGGCGGGATTTCCCAAGGCGCAGCTGGAGCCTCGCTCATGAGTTGGTGGCGCACGGACGAGACGCATGATCCGGCGCGGACCAGCTGGGCGGAGAGTGCGCAAGGGCACGGGGATTTTCCGATCCAGAACCTTCCCTTCGGCATTTTTGCGCCGCGAGGTGAGGGGCCGAGGATCGGCGTCGCGATAGGGGACATGATCCTCGACCTGCGCGCCTGCACGACAGCTAATCTGCTGAGCGGGGATTGGCAGGAGATATGCAGCGAAGCAACGCTCAATCGGCTGCTCGCCCTGCCGTCCGAAAGGCGTCGCGCGTTGCGGCGGCGTGTTAGCGACCTGCTGTCGGACGAGGCGAACCGCGCAGCCGTGGAGCCTCTGCTTCGTCAAGCCGCTGATGCCGTCATGCATTTGCCCGCGCGGATCGGCGATTATACCGATTTCTACGTCGGCATTCATCATGCCAACAATGTCGGGCGGCAGTTCCGGCCCGATAACCCGTTGCTGCCCAATTATAAATATGTGCCGATAGGCTATCATGGCCGGGCTTCGTCGATCCGCCAGTCCGGCGTGCCGGTTCGCCGTCCCAGCGGTCAGCGAAAGCCGCACGACGCTGAGCATCCGATCTTCGGCCCTTCAGTTCGGCTCGACTATGAACTGGAACTTGGCGTGTGGATCGGGCCGGGCAATCGGCTCGGCGAAGCTATTCCCATCGGGGAAGCCAATGAGCATGTGGCAGGTTTCTGCCTGCTCAACGACTGGTCGGCGCGCGACTTTCAGGCGTGGGAATATCAGCCGCTCGGCCCCTTCCTCGCCAAGAATTTCCAATCGACCATATCGCCCTGGATCGTGACGGCCGAGGCCATGGCTCCCTTCCACCTTCCGCAGCCTGCAAGGCCCGCGGGCGATCCGCAGCCGCTGCCCTATCTCTTGTCCGAAGCGGACCTGCAGCATGGTGCGTTGGCATTGACGCTGGAGGTGTTTCTGCAGACGCAGCGCATGCGGGAGGAAGGCGAGGCTCCAGTGCGTCTCAGCACAGGGCCGGCGACCAACATGTATTGGACGGTCAATCAGATCGTGACCCACCATGCGTCGAACGGGTGCAATCTCAATCCCGGTGACTTGCTCGGCACCGGCACTATTTCGGCAGCGACGCGGGAGGGTTTCGGCAGTATGTTAGAGCTGGCCTCAGGGGGGCAGGACCCGTTCCAACTGTCCAATGGCGAAACACGCGCCTTCGTCGAGGATGGCGATGAGGTCATATTGCGTGCAACTGCGGACGCGCCGGGCTTTGTTTCCATTGGCCTTGGCGAGTGCCGGGCCGTGGTGTTGCCCGCATGACGGCCGCGCTGACGCTGCACGGCTATTGGCGATCGTCGGCCGCCTATCGGGTACGCATCGCGCTCAACCTGAAGGGCGTGGATTATGCGCAGGTCAGCCACGATCTGACGACCGGCGCGCAGCGTCAGGGTGACTATCTCGCCATCGCGCCCCATGGGCTGGTCCCGGCGCTGGAGACGGGCGGCACGATCCTGATCGAAAGCTCTGCGATCCTGGAATGGATAGAGGCGACATGGCCGACGCCGCCACTGCTGCCGGAAAGCGCCGATGAGGCCGCCATCGTACGGTCGATGGCGGCGCTGATTGGATGCGACATCCACCCGCTCAACAATTTGCGCGTGCTCAATCGGCTGAGGGCAGATTTCAACGCAAGCGAGGAGCAGGTGCGGGCCTGGATTCACCATTGGATCGAGGCAGGCTTTGGCCCGCTTGAGCAAATGGTCGCGCAGCATGGCGGCGGCTTTGCCTTTGGCGATGCGCCCACGATGGCGGATTGTTACACCGTGCCGCAACTCTACAACGCCCGCCGTTTTGGCGTCGATCTTTCACCTTATCCTCGCCTGATCGCAGCGGGTGAAGCAGCGACGAGCCTGCCTGCCGTCGAGGCCGCCCATCCGGAGCGTCAGCCCGACGCCGCCTGATCAGTCCGCCTGTCCGGATTGCTTGAAAACCTCCAGTTGGTCGGCGAAAGCACGTTGATAAGCGGGTCGCGCTTCGCCGCGAGCAATATAGGCGACGAGGTTGGGATAGCGCTCCAACAGCCCCGATCCGATCAGCCTGCGCAGGACCGTCACCATCAGCAGGTCACCGGCGCTGAACGCGCCATCCAGCCATTCAACGTCACCCAGTCGGATGGAAAGCTCGCCCAGTCGGTGGTCCACCCGCTCATCGAGCAACGGCATGCGGGCTTCATACCAGCTTTTGTCGCGCTCCAGATATTCGGGGATCTCTCGTTCCACGATCGGCTGCTCGACCGTATTGAGCGCGGCGAACATCCACGCGATCGCGCGGGCGCGGGCGTTCGGGTCTTCCGGCAGCAAACCGCCATGCCGCTCCGCGATGTGCAAGATGATCGCTCCGGATTCGAACAGGACCAGGTCGCCCTCTTCATAAGCCGGGATTTGCCCGAAGGGCTGCAGCGCCTTGTAGCCAGGCTCTTTCAGCGCTTCGAACGACAGCAACCGGACCTGATAAGGCTGACCCGCTTCCTCAAGCGCCCATCGCACCCGCATGTCCCGCGCCATTCCCTGACCGCCGTCGGGAGATCGTTCGAACGCGCTGATGGTGATGGTCATGGTCAAGCTCCGGCTAGTTTCACGACTGATCGCGAAAAAACTAGCCTTTCCGCCCAAAGATGTCGAACGAACGGATGCTTTTAGAAATGCGCGCCGCCTTTGTTCAGGCGGCGATCTTGTCCAGTTCGCTGATCAACCGCAGGAACTCCACCTCATTTTCGTCATGGGGGGTGCCGTCTTCATGGAAGATGTCGTGGAACCAGCGTTCCTTCAGCCCTTCGATGTTCGGATTTTCCCATTTGTCCCAGGGCAGGTGCGTCTGCGTCTTCCCCTTGACCAGACCCCAGCAGAAGGTGCCGACCTCATGCTCCTTGGCCACGGGCAGGATCGCCTGGAAGGTGCTGCCCGCCGGACGGGCCATATATTCGGTGCACATGAGCGGGCGGCCCATGGTTTTCAGCCATTTGACGCGCTGCGCGAAATCTTCGGCAATGCCGTAATTGTGGAAGGAGATGATGTCCGAATGACCCGTCTGCGCGCGCTGAATGGGGCTCAGCAGATCGGGCGCCGACCAGTCGCCCAGCCAAATCCCACTGGTGAGCGGCTGCATCGGCTTCATGTCCCGCGCCCAGCCGAATGCGTCCACCAGCAGCGGCACTACCAGGTCCGCTTTCGCCTGAAGCGCGACGGGATCGCACAGCGCGACCTCCGGGCCGTTATCAGGCTCGTTCCAGATGTCCCAAGCCAGTACGCGCGGGTCCTGACCGAAGCGGCCTACGACGCCCCGGACATAATCTTCCAGGCGATGATGCTCGTCCGCATTTTGAAGCGTGGGCATGCCGGGCGACTGCACCCAGCCGCTATTGTGCACGCCTTTCCGCGGTTCCGGCTGTGGTCCGAGGGCGGGCTCAGGGTGCCAGCAGGAATCGAACAGCACCAACATGGTGCGGATGCGATGCCGATCCGCGACGTTCAGGAACGCGTCGATCCGGTCGAGAAAGCCGTGGCTGTCCTCCAGCCACAGCAGATCGTGCAGATAGACACGAACCGAGTTCATGCCCACGGAAGCAGCCAGCGCCAGTTCCCGATCGATAGTCGGCAGGTCGAACGTACTCGCTTGCCACATCTCCAGCTGATTTATCGCGTTTGACGGCGTAAAATTACAGCCGACCAGCCAAGGCTGAGCCTTGAACCAAGCATGCGCCGCTTCCGGCGTCCAACGTCCCGTCATCATGTTCCCGCTCACGACCCCCGTCCGATTCGACGGCTCCTCTGGCGCGCCCCTACGAACCGGCACAGTTTAGAACAAGAGGCTTAACGGGGTCTGAGTAAGTGGAATTTTCGATCGATTACGCACGTATATCACGCCGCATTTTCTAAGCGCTCCGCCCGGAAATGCTGGGCGAAATGTTCCAGCGCCGTAAGGAGCGAGGGAAGCTGCGGGCCTCGGCAAGTGCCGAGCGCGACATTGGCCGGGCGAGGGGCTGCCCAGCCCATTGTCTGGTGGGGCACGGCCTGTACCTGTGCCGGGTCATGTTCACAGTATGAAGCGATACGTTTGGCGAAATCGGCCCAGGTCAGCGCGTCGCCATTGGCAAGATGCCAAATGCCGGTTTCGCCATCGATCAGCAGGTCGAGTGATGCCGTGACCAGATGCGGGACATAGGTTGGGGTGACGATGAGGTCGTCGGGCGCAAGCACGGCTTCTGCGCGCTCGAGTGACCGAACGACCGCTGTGGCGAAGTTGAAATCGTCATGGGGTGAGAAGAAAGCGGCGGTGCGGATGACGAGATGATCGCCTGCAAGCTGCGCGATGCCCGTTTCCATCGCCGCCTTGCTTCGGCCGTAGCTGTTGCAGGGGGCGACGGCGTCAGTTTCGACATAGGGGTAACCTTTGAACCCGTCGAAGACGAGGTCGCTGGAGAAGGACAGGGTTTGGATGCCGCGCCTGTCGCATGCCTGTGCCAGCGCGATTGCGCCATGCGCATTGGCGAGCAGGCAGGCGTCTTCTTCGGCTTCCGCTTCATCGACGCGCACCCAGCCTGCTGTATTCACGACCGCCCAAGGGCTAAGCTTGTCCAGCGCCGCTTCGATGCTGCTGCGATCGGTGATGTCCAGTTGCTGGCGGCTGGTCAATATGAAGGGGATGTTGCGCATCGAGCAGGCCCGCGCCATGGCCTGCCCCAGCGTCCCCGTCGCGCCGCAGATCAACAGCGGTCGTGCGCTGCCGGGATCGTGAGGCGGCCCAATATGCTCTGCAATGGGTGCAGGGCGGGCAACGGGAGGATGGGCCATCCGGCCCTGCCGCTGCCACCAGCCTTCACCTGTCGCCATGATCGGGCGCTCGTCGCTGGCCGCCAGCGCCTTCAAAAGCGGCACCATGGCGGTGGGCCGTGGCGCGCCGCTGCTGACATCCCAGACGCCGGGCTCATAAAGCCCCGGCCGGGTGAGGAGCGTGTTCCAGCCGCTGCTGCCTAGCAATGACCAGATGGTCACGGCCTCGACCGGCACGTTTTGATCGTTCAGGCGGCTGGCAATATCCCATGCCTGCGCCGTCCAGCGGAGCTGTTCTTCGCGGGTACAGCCATTATGGACCTCCGTAACAGCCAGCGGCAGGCGATAGCGTTCCCATGCTTCGCGTAGCGCGCCTTCCAAGCCTTGCGAAGCAGGCGACAATACACGGACAGCCTCTACATCGGCGTAAAGCTGTATCTCACTGCCGCCGTGCAGATGTTGCGGGTAACGCTGTAGCCTGTGGTCCAGGAACCGATCGCTGGTGAGATAGTGGTTGATGCCGATGACGGCGGGCGGGCAGGGGTCGTCCAATATGGCTTCAAGCCGCTGCTCCAGCCCGAAGCCCGCAATACGTGCCCAGAAAGGGTGGTCGCGGTTGACTTTCCCGCACAAGAGGTCCCATCCGGCCCAGCGGCGCATATTGTCGAACGTCGCCTGTTCCCGCAGGGCAGCGGTGGCATAGGTCCTTCCCAGATCGTCCGTCTGGATCAACCGTGCGGCGGGGTTGATCCGGCTCACGGCGCGCATCGACAGCCTTGTCGCGTCAATCTGGTTCAGTAGCGCCCGCCAGAAATCTCCTTCCGAACGGAGGTGCGGATACCAATGGCCGTAAAGCGCGGAAAAGCGTGCGGTGGTCAGCGGTTCGTTGACCGGCGTCCAATCGGTGATCCAGGGATAGCGTTCCGCCACATTCTGCGCGTGCTTGGCGAGGCCTGGCGCGAAGCTGTCATCCACCAGGTTGGTATAGTGCGGGCCGCTGCCATGGTGAATGAGGCCAGCGATGACGCGAATGCCGAGTTCGCGCAGCCGCGCGAGCCGCCGATCCGTCCATTCCCAATCGCATTGGTCGGGTTGTTCCGGACTGATCCGTTCCCACAATAAGGGATAGCGGATGGCGCGGATGCCCAACTCCGCAAAACGCTCGAGATCTTCGGGCCTGTTCTCATGGCCACTCAAGCGGATCTGATCGCCATAGCGTTCGTAAACGCGATTAACGGTGCATTCCACGCCACCCCAAAGCTGCTGCTGCCCGGCCATTCGGATCCCCCGTGCCTGTTTTATAAAGAGGAAGCGGTGATGATCGTGCCTCTGAGTAAGTTGAAACAGGTGAAGGCTTCAAGTGGGTACACCAAAATAGCGTCGATGTGCCAACCTATATCAGCGCGGCTGCAGGAACATGGTTGGCCGCCCGGGGTTTGTGCATCATTCATCAAGCAGAAAGGTACGCGTCTATGGTCCCGCCCCATTCGTCATCTTGGCATGGAACAGGACCAGGTCCGAAAGCCGGCGCTCACACCTTAATTTGTTTTAGCCATCTGCGTTGGAATTTCGTCTTTCAACGTCCTCAACATTTGATGAGCCGCTTCGCAAAACAGTCGCCTGTACTTTTTTGGGAAGAGCCCTGCTATGTCGCTGAACTCGACGCGCCGGACCTGCAGGTCGAACATTGCTCGCAAACAGGCGTAACCGTCATTACGCCCCAACTGCCCGCCGCTCTGTCTAGAGAGCGTGAGAGCGAGGTACTGAAGCAACTGCTGGACCTTTATCTGGCGGGCGAACCGGGACCGTTCATTCGTTGGTATTACACGCCGATGATGCTGCCCTTTTCGGAGCATGTCCTGGCCGACTGCATCATCTATGACTGCATGGACGAGCTTGCCAATTTCAAAGGCGCGCCGCCCGAACTTCTTCCGCTGGAGCAGCGTCTGCTGTCGCAATCCGATCTGGTTTTCACTGGCGGGTACAGCCTTTATGAGGCCAAGCGGGACAAGCATCCTGCCGTCTTTCCCTTTCCGTCCAGTGTCGATGTGGGGCATTTTGCCCAGGCGCGCTTCGGTGCGGCGGCGAGCAAGGGCAACAGACGGCCGCGGCTTGGCTTTTATGGCGTGGTCGATGAGCGGATGGATGTGGACCTGCTCGCCGCATTGGCCGACGCGCGCCCGAACTGGGTGCTGGAGATCATTGGTCCGGTCGTGAAGATCAGTGAGGATGATCTGCCGCGGCGCGGGAACCTCCACTTTCTGGGCGGCAGGCCCTACGAAGATTTGCCCGCCTGTATCGCCGGTTGGGATGTGGCTTTGATGCCATTTGCCATCAATGACGCGACCCGGTTCATCAGTCCGACCAAGACGCCTGAATATCTGGCGGCGGGAAAGCCGGTGGTATCGACCCCGATCGTCGATGTCGTGCGCCATTATGGCGAGATCGAAGCGGTCAAGATTGCGCCCGCTGGCGACGCCTTTATCGCTGCCTGCGACGAGGCGCTCGCGCTTGCACAGGGTGGCGGGCAGTGGCTGAAGGAAGCCGATCAGCTCCTGGCGGGCATGTCTTGGGACAAGAGCTTTCATCAGATGGACCGGCTGATCAAGGATGCTCTGTCACGCAGCGCGCATGCGCATCCGATTGTTTCGCCGACTTCCTGGAACAGCAGCCGCTCCCACCATTATGATGTCATGATTGTAGGCGCGGGGTTTGCGGGTGCGGTGATGGCCGAGCGCCTTGCCGTTGACGGCGGGAAGAGGGTGCTGGTCGTCGATCGCCGCCCCCATGTCGGCGGCAATGCATATGATGAATATGACGCGAACGGTGTCCTTATCCACCGTTATGGGCCGCACATCTTCCATACCAACAGCGAGGAAATCTTCACCTATCTTTCGCGCTTCACCAAATGGCGTCCCTATGAGCATCGGGTTCTGGCGGCGGTGGACGACCTGCTGGTGCCGATGCCGATCAACCGCACGACGATCAATTTGCTCTATAAACTGAACCTCGAGACAGAAGAGCATGCGGCCGAGTTTTTAGCCGCGCAGGCCGAACCAGTTTCCGTCGTTCGCACATCGGAAGATGTGGTTATTTCGGCAATTGGCCGTGAACTTTATGAGAAGTTCTTCCAAGGCTATACGCGCAAGCAGTGGGGCCTCGACCCGTCCGAGCTGGATAAGGCCGTCACTTCGCGCGTGCCGACCCGGACCAATGTCGATGACCGCTATTTCACCGACAAGTTCCAGGCGATGCCGCTTGAGGGCTATACCCGGATGTTCGAACGGATGCTCGACCATCCCAATATCGATGTCCTGTTAGGTGTCGATTATTGCGAAGCGCGCGACGCTTACCCCCACGACCATCTGGTGTTTACGGGACCGATCGACGAATATTTCGGCTATCGCTTTGGCAAGTTGCCTTATCGGTCGTTGCAATTTGATCATGCGCAACTGGATATGGAGCAATTTCAGCCTGTTGCGGTGGTCAATTATCCTTCGCCCGATGTGCCCTACACCCGGATCACCGAGTATAAGCATTTGACCGGGCAGCAATCGTCCCGGACCAGCATTACATATGAATATCCGACGGCCGAGGGTGATCCCTATTACCCGATCCCGCGTGCGGAAAACCAGGCGCTTTTCAAACGCTACGAGGCGCTTGCAATAGTGCAGCCGGACGTGAGCTTCGTCGGGCGGCTGGCGACCTATCGCTATTATAATATGGACCAGGTCATCGGACAGGCCCTCGCCACCTACCGCAAGATGGCCCAGCGGCGTGCGCGTGAGCAGGTTCCAGCGCCAGCGCAGCTTGCAGCACGGCCCTCACCCGGCGTGGCATAACCGCTCCTCGCTGCTGTTGCCGAGGACGCGGGCGGAGCGTGATCCGATTTCTCTCTGATCGGATCACGCTCCGCTTTTAATGAGTGCTGGTGTCCGCTCGGCTCCTTCCAGTTACGGTCGCGATATTCGGTAGGAACAAAAGGGCATCATACCGCTTCTTATTCTATGAGATGGAATTGAGGCGGCCTGTTGATGTTGTCCTTCATCCCCCTGGAATATGAGCTTGATCTGGGCGGTTGGCGGTTTGCGCCGGCCCGGCAGGCCGCGTCCTCTCATCTGAAAAGGAGATCATGAAAATGACGACGGGACGAGGATGGACTTTGGCGGGCGCCTGCATGCTCGCACTCACCGCGTGCACCACCGCGACGCCCTATCAGCCTATCGCGGAGGGCCGGTCGGTAAATGGCGGCTATTATGATGAGCAGATCGAAGCGAACCGCTTCCGCGTGACCTTTGCCGGGAACAGCATGACTTCGCGCGACACGGTCGAGCGCTACCTGCTGTACCGGGCGGCCGAACTGACGCGCTCGCGCGGCTACGACTGGTTCGTCATGGCTGACCGGGGCACGGAACGGCACAGCAGGACTTATATCGATCGGCCTTTCGGTCCGGGCGCTTATGGTTATTGGGGTCCGTCCTGGCGCTATTATGGACGCGGCTTTGGCTGGCGCAGCTGGGATCCTTTCTGGGGCGATCCTTTCTGGGACCGCGACATCGATGTGCGCACCGTCGATCGTTACGAAGCATCGGCGGAGATCGTCATGGGCCGTGGGCCGAAACCCGCGAACGAAGTCCGGGCTTTCCGAGCGGATGAGGTCCTGACAAATCTCGGGCCGAATATAATGCGCCCGACCTGACGGGCTCCGCACATTGGGAAGGGCTGACGATCGATCAGCCCCACATGTAAATTTGAGTTTTAGCCATGGGTCTCAAGAAGGCCCATGGCTAAACTCTGTAATCGGTTGGGACCTGCGGTTGTGTGGCGGCGTCAGGGAGTGGCAAGGTGATTGTGCCGGCCCACGATGTGCAGCAATATGGGGACGGACCTAAATAAGGAGAGGCACCGGTGGTGATCCGGGTGGGTATAGTGGGCGCGAACCCTGACTATGGCTGGGGATCGGGCGTCCATCGCCGGGTGGTCGAGCGGCTATCGGGATTCGCTTTGCAAGGCGTCTGTACCACGCGGGAGGAAAGCGCGCGCGAGGCGGCCGAGCAGTTCGGCGCGCCGCTGTGGTTCACCGATCATGAGGCGCTGACGCAGCATCCGGATATCGACCTGGTGGCGATCTGCGTGAAAGCGCCGCATCATCATGCAATCGCCAAGGCAGCGTTGAGCGCGGGCAAGCATGTCTATTGCGAATGGCCGCTCGCCACGACGGTCGAGGAGGCGCAGGAACTGGCGGCGCTGGCGAAGGCTAAGGGGGTCAAGGCGATGATCGGGCTGCATCTGCGCGGGTCTCCTGTCATGCGGCAGGCGGCGCGGCTGGTGGCGGACGGTTATGTCGGCAAGTTATATGGCGTGACGCTGCATGCCCGCATCTTCGGTCCGATCATGCGCGCGATGGCGACGCGGGCGGGCGGGACGACGCTGCTATCCATCTATGGCGGGCACCTGATCGATGCGCTGGATCATCATTTCGGGCCGATCGAGGAGATGACGATGCGGAGTGCCATCCACCTGCCGCCGGTGGATGAGAGCGGCGCGGCGGTCGAGCGCGACGCCTATGACCATTTGCTGTTCCAGGGAAATTTGCGCGGCGGCGCGCTGTTCCAGGTCGATCTGGCGGGCGTGTCGATGAGCGGCATGGGGTGCAGCTGGCGGATAGACGGGAGCGATGGCGCGCTGCTGCTGTCCACGCGGGACCCCGGCCTGCCCGCGGTGGAATCGCTGCTGTTGCAGGGCGCCAGGGGCAGTGGGCCGTTCGAGCCGATCGCCGTCGCGCCCGAGCTGGAATGCGCCGCGATACCGGACGAGCCCGATCGCTACAGCGCCTATCCCGGCAGCTTTGCGTCGCGTGAGGCGCTGTCGTCGATCGGCAACCTCTATGCGCAATTGGCCGAAGCGATCCGCAGCGGCGGGCCGGTCGATCCCGACTTCCGCCGCGCCGCCGATATCCAGCAGCGGCTCGCCGATCTGGACGCGGCGATTGTCCATTCTCCATCCGCTCTTACCGCCGGAGTTACAGCATGAAAGCCGAAGCCGAAAGCCTCATACAAGATGTGAACAGCGACGAAGTCACCTCGGGCAGTCCGATCTTCTACCTTAATGGACGGCGCAAGGTGCGGACCGAAAGCAGTGTGCTGGTGAGTTCGTCGCCCTGGCTGAACGATGCGCGGGTGCGCGAGTGGATCGCGACCGAAAATCTGCGGAAGAACGGCCATGATTATCCGCTGCTTTATGGCCTGCCGACATTGATGCAGGCGGTCGATGAGGTGCGCGACATCGACCAGGCCGAGCGGCTCGTTGCCGAGGAGCGGCGGCGCAATCCAGCCTTCGACCGATGGATGAGCGAAGGATTTGTGTCGAGCTATTCGAAGGAAGATCTGCGCGCCTATCCGGAAGGATCGGTGGGCCGCAAGCTGTTCGAATATATGGACGAGTTCGACCTGTCGCCCGAACTCAATTCACGCATTCTCGACAATCCGGACTGGAAGCCTGCCAATGCGTTGGATTATTGGAACCTGCGCATGGGGCAAACCCATGATCTCTATCATATATTGGGCGAGATCGGATTTGGGTCGGTCGCCGAATATTTCATCACCGGCGTGGTGACGGGCAATGTGTTCCGGCATCTGGGAACGGAACTGGCAGGCGCGTTGATGACGACCAACACGCTGATCATGTTCCCGTGGATGACACGGACGATGCTGCATTATCCGGGCGCCTGGCCCGCGCTGTGGCGGAACCTGTCCTATGGATATGAAGTGGGCGAGCAGTCCGACATGCTGTTTGCCGCGAAGTTCGAAACGATCATGCACCTGACGCCTGCCCAAGCGCGTGAGGCGCTGGGATGGCGCGGGCATCGGGATGGCGTCGATAGCGTGGAGGCTTCGCTGATCTTTGGGAAGGGGCGAGAGATTATTCCCTGATAGGCGGTCGTTCGACGGTGGTTGTGGGTGGCTGAAGCATTTTCTTGCCACCGAGGAATCGGCGTCGGTCGTAGTCCGCTTGGCGATGGTCGTCGGGAGATGCTTCGTGATCTATCCTAGATGGCGAGCTGCTGTTCGATAAGAGTGAGCTGAGTCATTTCGTTGAGCCATAGCAGCGCTGTTACCCGCATATGATAGTGGCGAGAATCCGGCGACGGAACGGCGCGCGCGATCGCTTCGTTGATTCCGTTGTTCGGTCGAGATGATGAGGATGCGATGAAGAGCGATGGCGAGGGTGGTGGTGGGCCTGCGGAAACGCTTTCCCCTGCGTTGCCCACGAGCACTGAAGAGGCCGCCGAAGCACTGCTGAAACTATGCTGCGACGCTGATCTGAAACTGGCGACGGCGGAAAGCTGCACTGGCGGCCTGCTGGCTTCGCTGCTGACGGATGTGGAGGGGGCGAGCCATGCGTTCGAGCGGGGGTTTGTGGTTTATAGCGAGGATGCGAAATGCGATCTGCTGGGGATCGCGCGTGAGAAGATCGATGGATGCGGTGCGGTGAGCCGGGACGTGGCGATCGCGATGGCGGAAGGCGCGATCGCCAACTCCGAAGCGGATATCGCTCTTGCAGTGACGGGCTATGCCGGGTCCGCGCCGCCGGGGGACAAGCCGGGCCTGGTTCATTTCGGCTGCGCCCGGCGGGGTGGGGCGACCCGGCACCGGGAGGAGCATTTCGGCGATATTGGACGCGGGCCGATCCGGTTGGAAGCAATAGCCGTGGCGCTGGACATGATGCGGGAGGCGGTGGATGCGGGTTGAACGCTTTGAATCCATTGAGACGCATGGTCTGGTGCGGCTGGCGGCGGCGACGCCCGAGGCGAGCGTTGCCGATGTGGGCGCGAATGCAGAGGCGATCCTGCGGCTGGCGCGGGAGGCGGCGGCGAAGGGAGCGGACATCGTCCTTTTCCCGGAACTTTGCCTTTCGTCCTACGCCATCGATGATCTGCACCTGCAGGATGCGCTGCTGGATCGGGTCGAGGCGGAGATCGGGCGGCTGATCGAAGCCAGCGCGGACTTGCCAGTGCTGCTGGTGGGCGCCCCGGTGCGGCGGAGCGGGCGGCTTTATAATGCGGCGCTGGTGATCGAGGGCGGCAGGCTGCTGGGCGTGGTGCCCAAAAGCTACCTGCCCAATTATCGCGAATATTATGAGAAGCGCTGGTTTGCTCCTGGTGCGGGACTTACGGGCCTCGACATCGAACTGGCGGGGCATCATGCGCCGTTCGGACCGGACCTCATCTTTGCCGCGGGAAACCGGGCGGATTTCAGCTTTCATGTGGAGATTTGCGAGGATTATTGGGCTGCGCTGCCGCCATCAACCTTTGGTGCGCTGGCCGGAGCGCTGATCCTGTGCAACCTGTCGGCGTCGAACATCATCGTGGGCAAGGCGCGGGACCGGGATTTGCTGTCGGCCGCGCAGTCAATCCGCTGCATCGCCGCCTATGCTTATTCGGCGGCGGGCTATGGCGAAAGCACGACCGACATGGCCTGGGACGGGCAGGCCATGGTGCATGAGATGGGCGACCTGCTGGCGCAATCTGCTCGCTTTGGCGACGCGCCGGAGATCATCTATGCCGATATCGATGCCCAGCGGCTGCGGCTGGAGCGGATGCGCAACGGCACCTTCAACGATACGGCCGAGGCGATGGGCCATCCCGAGCAGCGCTTTCGCCGGGTGACGTTCGATGCGATGGGGGCGGGTGAGCGGGGGAGGCTGTATCGGCCGGTGCGGCGTTTCCCCTTCGTGCCCGCCGACCCTTTGCAGTTGGACGCGGATTGCTATGAGGCGTTCAATATCCAGGTGGAGGGGCTCGTCACCCGCTTCCGCGCCACATCGGGCAAGCATTTCGTCATCGGCGTGTCGGGCGGGCTGGATTCCACTCACGCGCTGATTGTCGCGGCCAAGGCTTGCGACCGGCTGGGCCTGCCGCGATCGGCGATCCTTGGTTATACCATGCCGGGATTTGCTACGGGCGAGCATACCAAGGCCAATGCCTGGCGGCTGATGAAGGCGCTGGGCGTGACCGGTGAGGAAATCGACATTCGCCCTGCCGCACGCCAGATGCTGGCGGACATGCACCATCCCTTTGCGAAGGGCGAGGCGCTCTATGACGTCACTTTCGAAAATGTGCAGGCGGGGTTGCGGACCGATTATCTGTTCAGGCTCGCGAACCGGCATGGTGGCTTTGTCGTCGGCACCGGAGACCTATCGGAACTGGCGCTTGGCTGGTGCACCTATGGCGTGGGCGACCATATGAGCCATTATGCGGTGAACAGCGGCGTGCCCAAGACGCTGATCCAATATCTCATCCGCTGGTGCATTGCGACGAACCAGTTCGATGCGGAAACGGACAGCATATTGCAGGCGATCGTGGACCAGGAGATTTCGCCCGAACTGGTGCCCGCCGATGCGTCGGGCGCGATGCAGAGCACGGAGAGCCGAGTCGGACCCTATGCGCTGAACGACTTTTTCCTGCATCATATCGTGCGGTGGGGACAGCCGCCGTCAAAGGTGGCGTTCCTGGCATGGCACGCCTGGCGAGACGTCGATGCGGGCGCATGGCCGCCGGGATATCCGGATGATGCAAAGCAGTCCTACGACCTGCCGACCATCCGCCACTGGCTGGACAATTTCCTTTATCGCTTCTTCACGATCAGCCAGTTCAAGCGATCCGCCTTGCCCAATGGCCCGAAGGTTTCGGCAGGTGGAGCATTGTCGCCAAGGGGAGATTGGCGCGCCCCATCGGACGGTAGGGCTACGCTGTGGCTGGACGAACTGGCGGAAAAGATGGGGCGGGCCGCCGAGAATTGAGCGGGTGCAAATGGATCGGCGGCATAGCTGGCAAATTTCCGTGATTATCGCCTGCAAATGTTTGACGAACCGGGACAATTCAGTTAAACAAATCCTAAGGCAGAGAAGCGCGCCGCAGCGAGCGATCTGACCGAAAGGGCAAACTGTCGGTGACGGCAGGACGCAAAGCTTCCGGTCTCTTTCAGGAGACAGCGGGGTTACCGAAGCAGGAATGTGATGCGATGAAAGCGCTTAGCCTCTTTTCTTCAGATATGGATGCAGGGCCACCTGGCCACGCAAGCGGCAGTCAGGCGTGAAGCCGTTGCCATGACTTTTGCCGCATGGCGGAGCGGGTCAGGTTGCGCCCTTCGCCGTGCCCGGACAAGTTGTCAGTCTCGGGCCTCCTCGCTGGCCCGTCAGTCTTAGCTCCCTCGGGTCGCACTATGGGAGAGAAGCACAGCGTCCCAAAGACCCATCTCCCCACCCGGGGCGCTGTGCTTCATTCATTCAGTTGGAGGTGGGCTTTCCGGATGAGGTCGTCCGGGATTAAGACGATCCTTTTAGCCTCGAATAATCCATTCGGCTGTCTGAAACGAATGTTGCGGGAGGCTTTGACAAGCCCGGACTTGGGATCTCCGTCTATAATTGCGACGCTATCACTATTCAATCGGCGGCCTATTTTGACCGCGGGAACTCATTGCCGCGAAAAGTTCATGTTCCAGGCACTCTACCGCCGCACGCACCTTGGGAAGCAGATGCCTTCGTTGCGGATAGACCGCCCATATGGGTTCGTCCGGCGCGCGGAAATCCTCCAGGATCAGCTTCACCATGCCATGTTGAAGATAAGGCAGAATATAGAAATCGGGCAGCTGACAAATGCCCAATCCTGATATGCAGGCGTCGATGACCGCCTGCCCGCTGTTGCAGCGAAATCGTCCCTTGGGGCGGTGCAGCATTTCGCGGCCGTCATCGGCGAACTGCCATAGCGGGCTGGTGCCGATGATGCATTCATGCGCCGCGAGGTCATCGACGCTGGCGGGTTCGCCCGCCCGTGCGAGATAGCTGGGCGCGGCGCAGGCGTAGAGGGTGCGGGACGCGACGCGGGTAGCGATGAGGCGCGCGTCCGATGGCTTTCCTGTCCGAATGGCTAAGTCATAGCCTTCGGATACCAGATCGACCAAGCGGTTGGTAAGATCGACCGTCAAGTTGAGCCCGGGGTGGCGCATGGCGAAACGGCGAAGGATGGGCGCAACGAAGCGTTCACCCATGGCGGTCGAGCAGGTAACCTTCAGCTCTCCATGCGGTTCGCCTTGTTCCCCGATCATCGCCATGGCTTCATCGCGTTCTTGCGCGATCTGCTCGCAACGCTCCAGAAAGATGCGTCCGGTGTCGGTCAGCCGGACGATCCGCGTGGTGCGATGAAAGAGCTGCGCCTGAACGCGCCGCTCCAGTGCCATGATCGATCGGCTGACATGGGTGGAGGACATGCCGATTATCTTGGCTGCGCGGGTAAAGGAGCCGGTTGAAGCGACCGCGATGAACTCGTCAATCCCGTCCCAGGAAGACATGATTAAACCTCATATGGGATAGTCTATGTACCACAAACCATATTATCGCGTAATTGATGGAGTGCTATAGCGGTTTGCATCATCTCGATGAGGATAAGGATAGCTGCATGAAGACCCGCGCCGCCGTCGCTTTCGAAGCGAAGAAGCCCCTGGAAATCGTCGAAGTCGATCTGGAAGGGCCGAAGGTTGGCGAGGTGCTGATCGAGATCATGGCGACGGGGATTTGCCATACCGACGCCTACACGTTGGACGGGTTCGACAGCGAAGGAATCTTTCCCTCGATCCTGGGCCATGAGGGCGCGGGGGTGGTGCGTGAGGTTGGGCCGGGGGTGACATCGGTCAAGCCGGGCGACCATGTGATCCCGCTCTACACGCCCGAATGCCGCCAGTGCAAAAGCTGCCTGTCGGGGAAGACCAATCTGTGCACGGCGATCCGCGCGACGCAGGGGCAGGGCCTGATGCCGGATGGCACCAGCCGGTTCAGCTACAAGGGGCAGATGATCTTCCACTATATGGGATGTTCGACCTTCTCCAACTTCACGGTATTGCCCGAGATCGCGGTGGCGAAGATCCGGGAAGACGCGCCCTTTGACAAAAGCTGCTATGTCGGATGCGGTGTGACGACCGGCGTGGGAGCGGTGATCAACACGGCGAAGGTGACGCCGGGCAGCAATGTCATCGTGTTCGGACTGGGCGGGATCGGCCTCAACGTCCTGCAGGCCGCGCGCATGGTCGGGGCGGACCGGATTGTCGGCGTCGATCTCAATGAAGGCAAGGCGGAGTGGGGCAAGCGGTTCGGCATGACTCATTTCTATAATCCGGCGGGCAAGAGCACGGCCGAAGTGGTGGCCGATCTGGTCGCGCTGACCGATGGCGGGGCCGATTATACCTTTGACTGCACCGGCAACACCGAAGTCATGCGCCAGGCGCTGGAAGCCTGCCATCGCGGGTGGGGCGTTTCGACGGTGATCGGCGTCGCGGAAGCGGGCAAGGAAATTTCGACCCGGCCGTTCCAGCTGGTCACCGGCCGGGTGTGGAAGGGCAGCGCCTTTGGCGGCGCGAAGGGGCGTACCGATGTGCCGAAGATCGTCGATTGGTATATGAACGGGAAGATAGAGATCGATCCGATGATCACCCATGTGCTGACGTTGGAGGAGATCAACAAGGGGTTCGACCTGATGCATGCGGGGGAAAGCATCCGCAGCGTCGTGGTCTTTTGAGGCGCGGCATGGAACAGGTCAGCGCCAACAGGGCCTTTAACGGCGTGCAAGGCGTCTATAAACATGCGTCGGCGGAGACCCGGACGGAGATGACTTTCTCCGTCTTCGTGCCTCCCCATGCGGATGGGGAGACTCTGCCGGTCGTCTCGTATCTGTCGGGCCTGACCTGCACCCATGCCAATGTTACCGAGAAGGGCGAATATCGGCGGGCTTGTGCGGAATTGGGGCTGATCTTCGTTGCGCCCGACACGTCGCCGCGCGGCGAGGGCGTGCCGGACGACCCGGCGGGCGCTTATGACTTCGGCCTGGGTGCGGGCTTCTATGTGGATGCGACGCAGCCGCCGTTCGACCGCCATTATCGCATGTGGTCCTATGTTACGGAGGAGCTGCCTGCGCTGATCGCGGACAATTTTCCGGCGGATATGAGCCGTCAGTCCATCATGGGACATTCGATGGGCGGCCATGGGGCGCTGACCGTCGCGCTGAGGAATCCCGGACGCTTCAAAGCCGTATCCGCCTTCGCCCCGATCGTTGCGCCGTCCAGCGTGCCGTGGGGTGAGAAGGCGCTGGCGGGATATTTGGGTGAGGATCGCGCAGCCTGGCGCGGACATGACGCCGTTGCCTTGATCGAGGATGGTGCGCGCGTCCCGGCATTGCTTGTGGATCAGGGCGCGGCCGATCCGTTCCTAGAACAGCAGTTACGGCCGGAACTCCTGCAGGCGGCGTGCGAGGCGGCGGGGATGCCGCTGACGCTGAACATGCGGGACGGCTATGACCATAGCTATTATTTCATCTCGACGTTCATGGCCGATCATTTGAAGTGGCACGCGCAGCGGTTGCGCTGATTGAAAAACGCCGGCTGAATGCCCGGAAAGGCGGTGGTCCTGAAACGCGGACTTCTTTAGCTCTTGCGATAAACGGGACCAGCAAGGTCTCGACTATGGGAGTGAAGATTTTGCGGATGAAGGCGGCTGTTTCCTTTTCCTGCGTGACGCTGGCGGTTGGGCTGAGCGCCCCGGCGCCTGCGAAAACCGCCGACATGCGGATTGAACAGCGTGGTCGTTGGTTCGTCGATCAGAGCGGCCGCGTGATCACCTTCCATGGCGGCAATGTGACCTTACCCGAATTCGACAAGCCGCAGCAGCCGCGCTGGACGGCCGAAACTCCGGTGCGCATGGCCGAACAGGGCTTCAATGGAGTGCGGCTGGTGATCTTCTTCAGCCGGGTCATGCCGCAGCCGGGGCAGATCGACCAAAGCTATCTGAACCGTATCGCCAAGGCAGTCGCCGCATATAAGGCGGCGGGCATTCATACGCTAATCGATTTTCATCAGGATCAATATAGCGAGAAGGTCGGCGTGAGAGGCATGCCCGACTGGGCGGTCTTTTCCGACGGATATTCGCGCATGCCGGGCGTCGAATTCCCCATCGGCTATTTCAAGGACCCCGCAGTGCAGCGGTCCTTCGACAATTTCTGGAAGAACCATCCGGTGCCGGGCATGGGCAAGGGGGTTCAGGACCTCTATGTCGAGGGGCTCGCCGCGGTAGCCCGGCGGTTCCGCGATGAGCCCGCCGTAATGGGCATCGACATCTTCAACGAACCAGCGACCGGCAGCCGCTGTGCTGAACCCGATCCGGCGAAGGCGAACTGTCCGGAGCTGGAGCAGCAACTGTTGAAGCCATTCTATGAAAAGGCGGCGCAGGCCATCAGCCGTGCGGCCCCGCGCATGATCATCTTCGTCGAACCCTTCATGCTGCAAGGGGCGCTGGGTACGCCCATCAACACGCCTATCGCGGGCCCTTCGGGACGGCGGGCGCTATCCTTCCACAATTACGGACCGGTCAAAGCGACGCGGGACCGGGTCAATGACGGAGCGCTGGCGCATGTGATCCGCAGCGACGCGGCCATTATCAATACGGAATGGGGCTTTTCCAACGATCCTGCCGAAATCGTGGGGCAAGCCGCCGATTTCGATGCGCGGCATATTTCCTGGCTCGCCTGGACGCGCGGGTCATTCGAGGCGCTGGTCGATCCCAAGCTGCCGAATGTGGGCAACGGCAATCGCGTGGCGCAGTTGCGCGCCTATGCACGGCCCTTCGCGGAGGCCACGGCCGGGACGCCCGTCATGATGAGCTTCGATCCGGATAAGGCCGTGCTCACCTATCGCTATAGGACGCAACTCGGGAACGGGCGGCGCGCGGCGGGAGGGGAAACGGAGATCCGTATCCCAGCGATCCACTATCCCAATGGCTATAAGGTGGCTGTCGTTGGCGGAAAAGTGCGTTCCGCCGCTGGAGCGCCCCTCTTGCGGGTCCGCAACGATGCGAACGCGCAGAATGTCATCGTCACCGTGTCGCGCGTCGGCGTGCTGCCGCCGCTGCCGCCGAGTGAGGGTGAGCCGGACCGCAAGGATGCCGGGCTGCGGACGTTGCCGCCCATCCCGGCAGGGCCGCTGACGCGCAGGTCGCTGATCGGCCACATCGTCGTGACCCCGGGCGGGCGCGCGCTGCTCGATCGGGAGGTGCCCGGCATGTTGCAGGGGCTTAGCCACGTATCCGGCTGGGAGAGGATGACTTTTGCCGATATTCAGCGCTTTGCGAGCGGCACGCTGACCGAGGAGAAGTTGCGGCAGATCGAGGCGGATCTGGCGACGTTGCACGTGACGCCCGGCCCGGTCCAGCAGGCGGGGCGCCTTAGCATCGATTCCATGACGAGTGACCTGATCGCCGATCCCAGAGCCCGAGCGATCCTCGACCGCGAGGCTCCGGGCCTGACCGCTTCCGGCAAGCAAGGGCTGTTCCCGCAAACGCGGCTGCGCAACCTTCAGCCCGAACTGCCGGGAATATTGACCCCGTCAGTCCTGGCACGCATTGAACAGGCCCTTGCCGCGCTGAAGTGAGGGCCGGAGGCGCTTATCGCCGCGCCTCCGACACGCGGAGCCGTTTGGGCTGTTTCAATTCGACGAACGAGCCCAATTCGCGGCGGAGCATGGTGATCATCCAGCTGCGGTGCCGGGTCAGATAGTCCGAAAAGCCTTCCGGCTTTGCAGGATCGAAGGCAGGCGCCTGCCAGTCGGAGGGCTGTTCTTCATAGACGGCTTCGACCCGGCCGCCGCCATCGACCGGCGCATCGACGTGGCTGCCGAAATAGCTGTTGCCCTTGAAGCGGATGGATTCTGCGGGATCAAAGCCGGCCTTGATCAGATAATCGGGGCCGCTGCGACCGATCTCGCTGCCATAGCGCGCCTTGCCAGCAACCTTGAAGACATTGTCCTTGAACCGGACCTTGCGCGCCCACCCGTCCCATTGGGTTGCTACCACCATCTGCACATCCATCGCCTTGCCGACATGGATGACATTTTTTTCAACCAGCGCATCGGACACATTGCCCGCAATCTGGAAGATGCGCGTCCCGTCATTGCGGCTGACATTGAAGCGAGCCGTCGTTCCGTGGTTGCCAATATTGCCCTTTTCATCCTGTTTGGGCGAGCAGATGAGCAGGAAGCCCCCGGCATTGTCGTGGCTGTAATTGTAAAGGAAGGTCGTGCGCCGGGAATTGAAGTCTGAATCGAACCCCTGGCCGTCATAGCGGGTACGGGTATAGGCGGCTTCGTTGAGCTGGATCAGGCTGTTGTCGGTGCTCCATTGCCAGATGCCCGCATTATAGCCAGGCGCGCGGCTACCCGCATAACGCACGATATTATGCTCGATGAGCGCCCCATTCGTGCCCCGGGGTACGATGCCGTCGCCGCCGACATCCTCCACATAATTGTCGCGGATGACGACCTTTTCGCTGGGGAACCAGTTGAGCGATGTCACCTGATCGCTGATCCCCGCGATGCCGGATCGATCGACGCGCCAGATGATGTTGCGCTCGATCGTAAGGTCGTGAAAGCGTGTGGGCACCCGTTGCCCTGCTGCGCGGAAGACGATGCCGCCATTATCCTTGCGTTCGTTGGTGCCGCGCACGTCGTGGATATACATGTCAGTGATGCGAATGCCGCGCGTCACGCCACGGTCCTCCGTCGACACAAGGACGCCGGTGCGTTGCGCGGGGGAGGGGGCGTTGTTCGTCACCTCCAGCCCGCTGATCGAGACATATTCCGCATTGATCACGCCGACGCCATGCGGGGAAATGCCTCCCGCATCGATGCGCGCTCGGGGGCCATCCCCGGCCGAAGCGACCATGATCGGCGCCTTCTCACTACCCGAACGCGTGATGGTGAGCGGTTCGCGCCAGACGGACCCTGCCGTCAGCACCACATTGTCGCCAGGCTGGAGCGGGAAGGATGAGATGCGCGACAGGGACCGCCATGGCTGCGCAGGCGATGTGCCGGTGAAGCTGTCATCGCCCTTGGTGGAGCTGATATAATAGGTCTCCGCTTGCGCTGCGGTAACGTACCCGGCGGACCAGAAGAGTGTGAGGAGAGAGGCAGTTCCGAGGGTTTTGAACAATGTCGCAGCGCTCCAACAACAATTCACATCGCTAAATTCTACCGGCAGCTGGCTGAATGCGAAGTGAAATGAATGGTTGCTGCGGGTAGAAAAAAGACCCCGCCTCTGGACCAGAGGCGGGGCACGGGGAGAGGGGGCGTTGCCGCCCTGAAAGCTTTCAAAGTTGGCGTTCGAAGATGACCGTTCATCCTGAGTAGGGACTAAGCAAGGTCGAAGACCCTATCGAAGCATCAAGCGCGGTGCATGACCCTTCGATATGCCATTTCGACAAGCTCAATGGCTACTCAGGACGAACGGAGGTGGTTCTGATTTAACGCACCACGCTTCAGAATTTTGCGCCGACGGTGATGCCATAGGTGCGTGGCTCAGCATAATAGCCGCCGGCAAAGCCGAGTTGGCCATAGTCGATGCTGCGGACGAAATCCTTGGCGTTGGTGAGGTTCTTTACCCACAGGCGCACTTCGCCTTCGCCGGTGCCGAGCGGGATGCCGTCAATGCCGATCTGAGCGTCGATCAGGTCGATATCATCGCCCTTGATCTGTTCATTGAAGGGCGAGCCCACCGAGCTGCTGAAATTATATTTGCCATCCTCATGCGTATATCCGATGCGGCCCCGCAGCGTGGCGTTGCCCCAGTTCAGAGGGAATTGTGCATTGAGCGCCACATTGGCTGTCAGCGGCGAGGTGAAGCCAGGCGTCACGATTGGCGCGATGTTGACGGGCGGTGCACCGGGCGTGGGCGATTGGCCCGCCAGGAACTCTCTATAATTGATGTCGATATAGCCAAGGCTGCCGTCGAGTGAGAAGTTGTCGGTCAGGACGGCCTGGGTTTCGACTTCAAAACCGTTATAGACGACCTTGCCTGCATTGATGATCCGGGTGGCGAAGGTGCCGACCGGCGCATTGGTGACAGGGCCGAGCACAGCGAGATTATCATAGATATTATGATAGGCTGCGACGTTGAAGCGCAGGCGGCGGTTGAACAGCTCGCTCTTCAGCCCGATTTCGTAGGACGTCACCTTTTCCGGCTTGAAGCTGCCGAGTTGATTGGTGCCGGTGATCGCCGGGTCCTGCGAATTGAAGCCGCCCGAGCGATAGCCGGTGGCCGCGCGTGCATAGAGGTTGATGCCGTCCGCGACGTCATAGCCCGCCATCAGGTTCCAGGTGAACTTGCTGAACTTCGCGCGACCGGTTTCCGGTGCGAGCGGCGGCGCTGCGCCATTCTGGGTACGCAGCATCATCTTTTCGTCCCAAGTGTAGCGGCCGCCTGCGGTCAAGCGGATGCCGCTGTCCCGACCGCCGGGGTAGAAGGTCGCCTGACCATAAAGCGCAGTGCTTTCGGCCGAGGTCGTGTATTTGAGGCGCGCGCGCGTTTGCACCATCCGATAGCGGGCCGGGTTGGCGGCGGCGAAAGCCGGGCCGAGCGGTCCGAAATTGGCGAGGAAGATGCTGTTGGTGTCGAGGATGAAGCCGCTATTCTGGAAGCCATTCTCAGACCCCTTCTCCCAGAAATAAAAGCCGCCCACGACCCAATCGAGCGTGCTGGTGTCGCCGGAGATTTCGACTTCCTCACTAAACTGCTTGTGACGGCGGCTGTTGGCGACGTCGAACAGATCCTGCGTAACTGTGGGAACCGGGGAAGCGGCGATGAAGGGCCGTGCGGCCGCCGGGATCGTCGGAATGAATTGCAGCAGCGAGGCGGGCATGCCGTTGAACAGCGTGGCATTGGTGAAGGCCGGGCCGGAAAAGGCGCCGATCCCGTCCAGATCCGTCACATTGTCGCTGTTCCAGAAACGGTAGCCGGTGGTGGACTTCACCTTGAAGCCGCCGAAGTCGTTCTGCACCTGAAGATTATGGCCCCAGGTCTTATCGACGGCGCGGCTCAAGATGTTGTTGCACACTTCGTGGCGATAGGTGCGCGACGGCACGGCCAACGCGGCACATTCGGGATTGGCGAAGGTTGCGCCCGCCAGATATTGGGCGACCGGCGCCTGCTGGGTCACGACAACCTGCTGACCGTTGATGGTGATCGGCGGGCGGGGAGTGCCATCCGCGACGTTGGTCAGGATGAAGGGCAGCGGCGTGCCTTTGATCCGGGTCCAGTCGAAAATATATTGGATGCTGCCGGTGCCGCCCAGGTCAATGCGAGCCGCGGCGCGCAGCGCGTCCGACTTGCGCGCACCCGGGTCGCGAGAATCGCGAGGCTGCAGGATATTGTCGATCACCCCGTCGCGCTCGCTATGGCTGTAGGAGAAGCTGGTCGAAATGCCTGCAATCTCACCCGGA
This sequence comes from Sphingobium sp. EP60837, assembly GCF_001658005.1. Taxonomy (NCBI): domain Bacteria; kingdom Pseudomonadati; phylum Pseudomonadota; class Alphaproteobacteria; order Sphingomonadales; family Sphingobiaceae; genus Sphingobium; species Sphingobium sp. EP60837. The sequence continues at coordinate 1,070,119 of NZ_CP015987.1, forward strand.
TCGACGGAGATCTTGCCATTCCAGGCGTTGAAATTGCCATAGCCGGCCTCGGCCTTCAAACGGAAGGTCGAAGAAGGCGCACGCGAAATGAAATGCACCGCGCCGCCCGTGGTATTGCGGCCGAACAGCGTGCCCTGCGGACCGCGCAAGACCTCGACGCGCTCAATATCCATGACGTTAAGGCCCATGGCGCCGCCGCGGGCGATATAGATGCCATCGACATAAAGACCGTTCGCGGCATCGACGCCGAAGCTTTCACTGCCGCCGTTGGAAATGCCGCGCATCGAGAAGACAGCAGCGCTGTTGCTGGTGGTGCCCTGGGTGATCACGACATTGGGAGCGAGGCCACTGAGGTCGCGGCTATCCTTGACGCCTAGCTGCTCGATCTTTTCAGCGCTGATGGCGCTGATAGCAATCGGAACGTCCTGAAGATTCTGCGCCCGCTTCTGCGCGGTAACGACGATTTCGTCGAGGCCGGGTTCGGCAGTCGTCGAGACTTCCTGCGCCATTGCCTGACTTGCAATAGCGAGGCTGCTGACCCCCAGGATGAGATGCAGTGCCGCATATCCATATGTTTTTGCCATGATCTTCTCTCCCTTGATCTTATGAACGTGTTGATCCCTGCGCGCCGAAGATGTGACGGCGCGTCGATTGTAAGTTGTCGGTACGATGAGAATTGAGTGTCAGGACGGCATGTATAGTTGGGCCGCTTTCCCTCCATCTACCGGCAGAGCCGTGCCGGTTATGTAACTTGCCGCATCGGACAGCATGAAGACGATCGCCTGCGCCAGTTCTTCAGGCTGTCCGCCGCGCTGCATGGGGATGGCGGCTGTCGTCCGCTCCGCAGTGTCTGCCGACAATGCGGAGAACTGTTCCGTCGGTACGGTTTGGACCTGGCCGGGGATGATTGCGTTGACCCGGATGCCGAGCGGTGCGCCCTCCATCGCAGCGGCGGCGGTGAAATGCACCAGCGCCGCCTTGGACGCGGAATAACTTGCCATGTTCACGGTCGCGCGGATGCCGCAGGTGGAGGCGATATTGACGATCGATCCTTTTCCCGCTGCCGCCATGACCTTCATCGCCGCCTTGGTGCTGACGAACGCTGCGTCGCAATTCACGGCGAAATCCTTGCGCCAATGGTCGAGGGTCAGCTTGGCTATCGGCGCATAATGGGTGGACATCGCATTGTTCACGAGCATGTCGAGACGGCCGAATTCCTCCGCCGTTCCTGCGATCATGGCGTCCAGCGCTGCGCTATCGGAGACGTCGAGCTGGACCGCATTTACCCGGCCGCCTTGCGCCATGATCCGTTCGCGTGCGTTATCGAGCAGCGCTTGCCGCCGTCCGCAGATGACCACTTGCGCGCCGCGCTTAGCCAACAGGGCGGCGGTGGCTAGGCCGATGCCGTCGCTGCCGCCCGTTATAATGGCGACGCGCCCTTCAAAATCCTCGCTCATTCGACGTCGAGTCCTCGCCAATGCTGAATCGCCCCATGCCTCGGGAGGCGGTGCGTTGCGACTCAAGATCATCCAAAATTCGGAATTTGTAAACTCATATATTCCGAATATCGCTGTTCCTCCGCCTCGTTGACACGGTTCCGGTTCAGAAAGCATCAGTTTAACGAAGCTGGACAACGCGACAGATTATACAGTAATTATAGCGGGTTTTCCTGAGCATCAGGGTTGTCCCACGGCTCTACGGTATAAGCTCCGAGTGTGCGGAAAAAAATTATAGTTGAATTACGCGATTGGTGAAATACACTGGGGTGCAAGAACAAGCATGAGTCGAGGAAGCAGGATGTCGGGATCGAACAGGGGCCATGGCCCCGACCGTGAATCTCCCGTCGAACAACCCGCGGCGGCGCAGTGGTCCCAAGGATAGCATGAGCAAGATCGATCCTATTTTCGCGGCGGTCACCGCGCCGGGCACGCCCTTCGAAATCGGCGAGCAAGAAGGGCTGCGTTTCTTCGTGAACGCGCCTTCCGACCTCAACCAACTGATCGAAAGCGCACGCCGTTTCGGTGAGCAGACCTGCATCGTCGATCGCGACGGCCCAGAAGGCGAGCGTCGGCTGAGCTATACCGAAGTCTTCGCATGGCGGGACAGGCTGGCCGCGCATTTGGAGATCGGTCGGGGCGACCGCGTCGCCATCTGCATGCGCAACCGGGCGGAATGGATGGTCGCCTTTCTGGCGGTGATGAAGCTTGGCGGGGTTGCGGTTTTGCTCAACAGCCGGGGTTCTGCGGCTGAACTGGCGGCGATGGTGGAGGAGGTTACCCCCGCCCTGGTGCTGGCCGACGCGGACCGCGCGGTTCTGCTGCGCGACGGCGGCTATGACGGCCGATTGCTGGACGTGACGCAGCCGCTGGAGGATCGTGGCGATGCGGCTGGCGACGGCCTGATCGCCAAGCCGGGCGATCCTTGCGCCATTCTCTTCACCTCAGGCACGACCGGAAGGGTCAAGGGCGCGGTGTTATCTCACCGGAGCCTGATCACCGGGCTTTTGGGCACGCAACTCACTGGCTCCATGGTGCTGCACAATATGGCGCGTGAATATGGCATGCCGGTGGAGACGCTGGCAGCGCAGGTGCCGCCCCAGGCCATTTTGCTCGTCTATCCGCTATTTCATATTTCAGGGTTGGGCTCTGGCTTCCTCGCGCCGCTGCTGTCGGGCGGCAAGATTGTGATCATGCGGCGTTGGGATGCGGAAGAGGCGGTGCACGTCATCGAGCGCGAGAAGGTGACGCAGTTTTCTACCGTTCCCACCATGTTGTGGGACATGGTCAATCGTGCCCGGCTGGAGGACGCCGACCTAAGCTCGATCCGCAACATCGGTTCGGGCGGTCAGGCGCTGCCGCTCAATCTGTTGGAGGAGGTGCGGAAGCTGTGTCCGCATTCGATGCTCGGGACCGGCTATGGTATGACCGAAACATCGGGCGCGATCGCGCAGGCGGTGGGGGCAGACTTTTTGGCGGCGCGGACTTCGGCGGGGCGGGTTTTGCCGCTGGTCGATCTGCGGATCGAGCGGGAGGACGGGACCGTCTGCGGCCCCAATCAGACCGGCGAGATCATCGTGCGCAGCGCCATGATCATGAGCGGATACTGGAACCGGCCGGAGGATACGGCCAAGACCTTCACGGCAGACGGTTGGCTGCGCACGGGCGACATCGGTTATCAGGATGAGGATGGCTATATCTTCATCGTCGATCGGGCGAAAGACATGGTCATCTCCGGCGGCGAGAATATCTATTGCGCCGAGGTCGAGCGGGTGCTGAGCGAAATGCCGCAGATCACCGAATGCGCCACGTTCGGCGTTGCCGACGACCGACTGGGCGAGGCGCTGGTCGCCGTGGTGCAGGCCAAGGGACTGGACGAACGCAGCATCATCAATTGGGTGGGGGAGCGGCTGGCGCCTTACAAAGCGCCGGTTAGGGTCGCCTTTTCGAGCGAGCCGCTGCCGCGCAACCAATCTGAGAAAATCGACAAGATCGCGCTGCGCGCGCTGTGGCCGCAACTGGCCGCGAACAACTGAAACAGGAGAGTTTCGTCATGGGCATGCCCAAGGACATAAAGATCATCGACTGCATGCTGGGCATTCCGGAAGCCGAGGACCGTTCCGCCTGGTTCGATCCCTTCCGTCCGCTGATCAAGGACCAGCAGACGCTTCAGCAGTTTGCCATGCCGGCGCAATATATGTTCAAGGACATTCCGCAGACCGGCAAGACCGACGATTATGTGTCCTGGACCGTCGAGCAGATGGACCAATATGGCATCGACAAGGCCCTGGTCGGCTGGAACGACAATGCGACGTCCTATCGGGCCAAAGAGATGTACGGCGACCGCTTCTTCTTCGACCTGCCCTGCGATCCTAACAAGGGCATGGAGGAAGTGCGGCGGATCAAGCGCATCCATGCCGAAGTCGGCCTGTCCGCGATCAGTGTCTTTCCGGCGGGCACGCTGCCGCAGGTTGCGATCAATCACAAATATATGTTCCCGCTCTACACTTGTGCGGCGGAGCTGGGGCTTCCGGTGCTGCTTAACGCCGGGATTCCGGGGCCGCGTATCCCAATGGAGACGCAGAAGGTCGAGCATCTGGATGAAGTCTGCTGGTTCTTCCCAGAGCTGAAGGTCGTCATGCGGCATGGCGCGGAGCCGTGGGAAGCGCTGGCGGTAAAGCTGATGCTGAAATGGCCCAATCTTTATTATTCGACCAGCGCCTTTGCGCCCAAACATTATCCCAAGGCGATCATCGACTACGCCAATACGCGTGGTGCCGATAAGATCATCTATGCAGGCTATTTCCCCATGGGTCTCAGCCTGGAGCGTATCTTCAGCGATATGCAGAATGTGCCTTTCAAGGACGAAGTCTGGCCGAAATTCTTGCGTGAGAACGCGGTCAAGGTCTTCGGCCTCAACTAATCTGACGGAGCTTTTCATGTCCAACGCCCAAAGCAGCGCCGCCAACGATGCGCGCACGCCCCCCGTCGCCGTCTGGCAGATCCTCGAAAAGCTGAAAGGGCAGGAACTGCTCGACTGGCGGCTTGCCGAGGTGACGGATCGCGCCTCCGTGAAGGAGCGCAATCTCGACATCGGCATCCCCTTTGGGTGGTATCCGCTGCTGCTGTCCTCCGAACTCGCCGTTGGGGAGGTGAAGCCGCTGCGTTACTTCTCGAAGGATCTGGCGATCTGGCGCGGGGAGGACGGCAAGGTCCGCATGCTCGACGCCTATTGCAAGCATCTGGGCGCGCATATGGGCCATGGCGGCAAGGTGCATGGCAATCTGCTGGAATGTCCTTTCCACGCATGGCGCTATGATGGTGACGAGGCGGCGGTGAAGGATATTCCCTACGCCCGCGTCATTCCGCCGCAGGTAAAACGCAAATGCACCCGCAATTGGCACATCACCGAAACCAATCGGTGGATCTGGGCCTGGTATCATCCGGAGGATGTCGAGCCGCTGTTCGAGGTTGCGGTTCTGCCCGAGGCGAGTGATCCCGATTGGACCGATTATGAGGTCCATGAATGGAATGTTTGGGGGTCGCTTCAGAACATGGCGGAAAATGGCGTGGACGTTGCGCATTTCCGCTTCATCCACGGCACCGCGAATGTTCCCTTGGGCGAGCTACGTTGGGACGAATGGGGCCGCGGCGCCGATGTGAAGGCGAAGATGGGCACGCCCTGGGGCGAAGTCGATGGCTGCATCAGCTATGACACGATGGGACCGGGTCAGAGCTGGACGCGCTTTACCGGCATTTCGGAAACGCTGTTGGTCGCCTGTCTCGCTCCCGTTGAGCTGGACCATGTCCATGTCCGCTTCTGCTTTACCCAGCCAAAGGCGCAGGCCGAAGGCGAGCGTGCGGGCGTTGCACGCGCCATCATCCGCGACATTTGCAAGCAGTTCGATCAGGACAAGGTCGTATGGGACCGGCAGAAGTTCGAGCCCAATCCGATCATCTGCGATGGTGACGGCCCCATCCCGCAGTTCCGCAAATATTATGCGCGCTACTATGCGGATCAGGGCGTGACGGCAGAGGCATAGAACGGGTCACGATCAGTCAATCGCATCCGACACCCGCTCGGGCTGAGCCTGTCGAAGCCCCTTTTCTGGTCTGAAGAGGATACAGGCCCTTCGACAAGCTCAGCGCGGACGGGGGCGGGAGAGAGCCTTATTTGGCCATGGCGCTCAAGGCCTGCGCAGGAGTGGATATAAATGAACATGACACGTCGGGAAGGCATGGCGGCTGTCGGCGCGGCGGCGCTGTTGGGGGTGACGGGCGCGGGCAAAGCTGCGGCGCGACGCTCCAGCCTGCTCGACACGCATGACGCGATGGGCCTCGCGGAATTGGTCGCCAAGCGTGAGGTGTCGCCAAGCGAATTGCTCGACGCGGCGATTGGTCGGGCGGAAGCGCTCAATCCGCGCTTCAACTTCATGGCGCAGAAGCATTATGATTATGGCCGCGCGGCGATTGCTAAAGGGCTTCCACAGGGGCCGTTTAGCGGCGTGCCGTGGCTGCTGAAGGATCTCAACACCTATGTTGCGGGTCTGCCGACGGAAAATGGCAGCCGCTTCTACAAAGGATATCGGCCCCAGATCACGTCGGAGCTGGTCCGCCGGATCGAGAAGGCTGGCTTTGTCATCTTCGGCAAGACGACAGTGCCCGAACTGGGGCTCACCGGCACGACCGAGAACAAGCTGAACGGCGACACGCGCAATCCGTGGAATCCCAAGCATATCACGGGTGGGTCGTCGGGCGGAGCTGCGGCCGCAGTGGCGGCGGGCGTGTTGCCTGCGGCCCATGCGACCGATGGGGGCGGATCGATCCGCATTCCGGCGTCTTGCTGCGGCCTGTTTGGGCTGAAACCCAGCCGGGGCCGGGTGCCGATGGGGCCGCCACGCACGGAAGGCTGGGGTGGGCTGTCGGTGCACCACGCGGTGACCCGCAGCGTACGGGATTCTGCGGCTATTCTGGATGCGACGCAGGGGCCTGAGCCGGGTAGCCGCTATGCCGCCCCGACGCCTGCGGAGAACTTTCTATCGCAAATTGGCAAGGCACCCGGACGGCTGCGCATCGCGCTGATGCTGGATGCGCCATCGGGATCGCCGGTCGATCCCGAATGTGTCGAAGCGGCGCGGAAAGCCGCGCGGCTGTGCGAGCGCCTGGGCCATCATGTCGAGGAAGCCGCGCCTAAGCTGGACATTGCGGCGATGGGTGCGGCCAGTTTCGTGCTGATCGGCTCGTCCGTAGCGGCAGACATGCTGGACCGCGCCAAGGCGACGGGCATTGCAATCGGCCCCGAAGTGCTGGAGCCGATCACCCTTGGCTTTACTGCCTATGGGCAGAAGGCGACGGGTATGGACTTTGCGCGCGCCAACAATACGCTTCAGGCGGCAGCGATCAGCATGGCACAGTTCATGGCGAATTATGACGTCATATTGTCGCCGACCCTGGCAGCGCCGCCGCTGGAACTGGGCAAGATCAACCTGTCGCCTGATGTGGATTTTGCCGCTTGGGGTCAACGTGCAGCCAGCTTCTCGCCCTTCACGCAGATCGCGAACATGACCGGGCAGCCTGCCATGTCGGTGCCACTGGCTACAGCGAATAATGGCCTGCCCATCGGCGTGATGTTCATGGGTCGATATGGCGATGAGGCATTGTTGTTCCGGCTCGCCGGGCAGCTGGAAGCCGCCGCACCGTGGAAGAACAGGCGCCCGGCGCTTTAAACCGGATATTTCAGGAGATGAGGATGCGTGGACTGGCAGGCAAGGCCGGGATCGTTGCGGGCGGCGGACGCGGCATTGGGGCGGCGACGGCGCGACGGCTGGCCGCTGAAGGCGCTGGCGTCGTGATCGGCGATATTGCCGGGGACTGGGCGATGGATACCGCGCGCGCCATACGGGAGGAAGGCGGGCGAGCGATCGGCGTGCGCCTCGACGGCACCAAGGCCGTCTCGCAGGCCGCGATCGTCAATGCCGCGCTGGCCGAATTCGGGCGGCTCGATTTCTACCATAGCAATCTGGCTGGCGGCACAGAGGGTGATATCGATGTGCTGAATTGCAGCGAGGAGGTGCTCGACCGCTCCTTCGCCATCAATGCGAAAAGCCATTTCCTTGCCACGCAGGCGGCGCTTCCGGTGCTGATCGAGCGGGGCGGCGGCACGCTGATCTATACGTCGTCCGGTGCGGCGATTTCCGGCAATCCGCTGCAGGTCGCCTATCCGATGACGAAAAATGCGCTGCATGCGCTGGTGCGCCATGTCGCGCGGAAATTCGGCAAGCAGGGTATCCGCGCCAACGGAATCTGCCCCGGTGTCGTTCTGACCGAAGCGGTCGCACAACATCTGACACAGGACTATGTGACATCCATGTTGAACAGCCTGCCGCACAAGCGGCTGGGTCAACCCGACGATATTGCGGGGGCGGTCGCATTCCTGGCTTCCGATGACGGCGAATGGGTCAATGGGCAGCTATGGCACGTCAATGGCGGCTCGCTGCTGCGTGACTGATACACGTCCTACTTCCAATCCATGGGTGGTGCTTGCCACGCTGCTGGCGATCTATATCGTCAACTATGCCGACCGTTATCTGATCACTGGCCTGATCGGTCCGATCAAGGCGCAGTTCGCGATCGGCGACGCCATGGTCGGCATGTTGATGGGGCCTGCCTTCGTGCTGCTCTATGTCATACTCGGCGTGCCCTTTGCGCGGCTGGCGGATCGAACGTCGCGCGTGCAGGTCATCGCGGCGGGTTGTGTCCTATGGAGCGGCGCGACGATTGCGACAGGGATGGCGAGCGGCCCGATCAGCCTGACGCTCGCGCGCGTTGCCGTGGGAGTGGGGGAGGCGGCGTTCGTCGCCCCCGCCTATTCGTTGCTCTCCGATTATTTCCGGCCTGAGCGGCGCGGTCTCGCCTTCGCGATATTGGGGCTGGCCGCCTATGTGGGGCAGATCGCAGGGCAAGCGGGCGGTCCAGCAATCGCGGCGCAGCATGATTGGCGCATGGCTTTCTACAGCATGGGCGCCATCGGGCTGCTTCTGGGCTTTGCCGCGCTGCTGCTCATCCGTGAGCCGCGACGGAGCGGGAGCGGCGAAGGGACGGTGGAGGCGCTGCCGCTTGGTCAATTGGCGCGATGCCTGGTGCGGAGCCCAGCTTATCTGTTCATGATGTTCGCCTTTGGCTTTGGCGTTCTGTCCGGTGTTGCCTTCGGCTATTGGGGTCCGGAGCTGTTCACACGCGCCTATGGCATGGACCCGGTGGCGGTGAAATCGGCCTTCGCCATGAACTTTGGATTGTCCGGCCTGGTGGGAATGCTGCTGTTCGGGGCTTTGTCCGACCGGCTCGCGCGGCGCAGCATGATCTGGCCCTGTCGCCTGTCAGCCCTGGCGTTGGGCGCCGCCACTTGTGCGATCCTGATGGCGAGTTGGGCCGGTAGTTTCGGGACGGCGAGGCTGGCGGCGATACCTGCTGGCCTGCTGGGCGGCGGGTGGTCCGTCGGCTTCATGGCGACGCTGCAATATATGTTGCCGCCGCGTATCCGGGCAGCATCGACGGCGCTGTTCCTGGCGGTGACGACGTTGCTCGGCTTTTTCGTCGGACCTTGGGCCACCGGCGCATTGAGCGAGATGATGGGCCATGACGCCGCGGCGCTTCGCCTGGCGTTGACGCTGATTATTCCGTTCGGCTTCCTTTCGGCCTTGCTCGGCTGGGCCGCGGCCGGACGGGTGGAGCGCGATCGGGCTGCGTTGCACGACGCGCTTTCGATTCGACCTGCCGCCCCTTTGCTGGCAAGACCAGCGGCAGAAAAGGGTTGAGTGACGTGTATGAGTGAGACTTTCATGTTCGACGAGACGGATCGCAAGATCGTCGAACAGTTGCGGCAAAATGGGCGGGCTACCAATCAGCAGATCGCCGAATCCCTGAACCTGATTGCTTCCACCGTGTCCACCCGCATCCGGCGGATGGAAGATGCGGGGATGCTGCGCGTCGTCGCCGTGTCCGACTTCGCCGTGCACGGATATAATGTCGTCATTCACGTTGCGATCCAGGTCAGCGGGCGCCCGGCCTTGGACGTGGCGGAGGATCTGGCCGTTTTTTCTGAAGTCTTCGCTGCGCACCTGGTCACGGGCAGCTATGAAGTCAGCGTGGTTCTGACCTTGAGAGATATTGACGAGCTGCCATCGCTGATCACCGACAAATTGTCCAAAGTGGCGGGTATAAAATCGATGACGCCAGCTATCGGCTTAGACATAGTCCGCTATGGTCTGGACACAGCGCCGGTAGAGAGCAGGAGGCTTGCATGAGAAAGCCGGATCTGGATGAGCTGGATCATCAGCTGATCGACATTTTGGCGCAGGATGCGCGCGTGTCGAACCGTAAGATCGCAAGCGAGCTTGGCGTCAACGAAGGGACGGTCAGGGGCCGGATCAAGCGGCTGCAGCAGGAAAGGCTGATCGCCTTCACTGCGCTAACCGGGCTGAAACTGGAAAAGGCGACCAATCTTGCTTTCATCGCGGTGCAGGCTGACGTCGCGCATGTCCGCCAGATCGCCCGCGACATTGCGCATATCCCGCTGGTGAAGGCGGTGATGATTACGCTGGGGCCGTTCAACATCATGGCCACCTGCCTCTATGACGATCTCGATGATCTGCACAGATTGGCCTCGGGGCAAATACTGTCCATGCCCGGCGTCAATCATGTCGAAACGTCACTGGCGGTCAAAACGGTGAAATTCACCAACAGGGTCGTTCGGATCACAGAAGCTGCCACCGGACTAGCGTAAGTGGCTACGGCTAAATTCGGAATTTATTAAATCATAAATTCCGCAAATCGATGCTTGAAATCTATTTTTCCCTGATATAGCACAAAAGCAGGATGGCGCGTGGATGAAGTCGCGTCGCATGAGCAGGGAGGGATGCGCCGGATCCGCGGTGCCCATCGGCCTTGTTCCGCTATAGGCTGGAACAGGCGCCCTGACGGGATATTTGAAGGCGGCCAAAATGGAATTCGCATTTACCGACGAACAACAGATGATTGCGGAGACGGCGCGGGCCTTCTTCGTTGAAAACGCCACAAGTGAACGCACGCGCAAGGCGATGGCCGACGACGGCATCGACCGTGTGTTGTGGAGCGACTTTTGTCAGGAACTGGGCCTGTCCGGCATCGGCCTTCCGGAAAGTGCGGGGGGTGCGGGCCTGGGAATGGTGGAGCTGGCGATCATCGCGGAAGCTGCGGGGGCTCAAGTCGCCGCTTTTCCGATGCTGGGCAGTTTGGTGCAGGCGGGACAGGCGATCGCGGCAGGCGGAACCGATGCTCAACGGGCCGAGTGGCTGCCGCAAATCATCTCCGGCGATGTGATAAGCGGCTATTTCCCTGACGCCGCCATGCAATCGCAGGCGGATAGGCTGACTGGCGGATCGCGCTTCGTCACCCATGGGGTCGGCGCTGACGTCTTCGTCGTCACCGATACGCAACAGGTCTGGATCGTCCGCGCCGATGCGCCGGGCGTCAGCATCGATACCCAAACGAGCATGGATCAAACGCGTCCCTTTGCCCATGTGCAGCTGGGCGATGCGCCGGGCGAGCGGCTTCCCGACGCGGCTGCCGCGCTGGCCGCTGCTCATCGCGCAGCCTTCATCGCGGTGGCGGCGGAGGCATTGGGCGGTGCGCAGGCATGCCTGGACCGCACCGTCGCCTATTCGAAGGAGCGCATCCAGTTTGGCCGCCCTATTGGCTCCTTCCAAGCCTATAAGCATCGGCTCGCAGATATGATGGTGGAGATCGAGCAGGCGCGCTCTGCCGTCTATTGGGCCGCCTGTGCGGTCGATGAAGGCTCGGAGGAGGCCTCTATGGCTGTCCACGCTGCAAAGTCCTTCGCTACCGATACCTTCTTCCGTTGCGCTGGGGACATGATCCAGCTGCATGGCGGCATCGGCTTTACGTGGGAGCATGACGCGCATCTCTTCTTCAAGCGCGCCCGCTCGCTTCAGACGATGCTGGGCAGCGGCAGCTGGCACCGCGAAAAAATCGCCACGATGATCCTGGGAGAAGCAGCATGAAACTTGGATTTTCCCTGGAAGAGGAACTGTTTCGCCAGGAATGCGCCGATTGGCTGAATGGCCAGATGGCGGGCGAATTCCGCGACATCAAGGGCGTTACCAAACTGACGGGAAGCCCCGAGCGGCGCAAGGAGTGGGAGCAGCAGCTTGCCGCCCATCGCTGGTCCTGCATCGGTTGGCCGAAGGAATGGGGCGGCCGCGACGCCACCTTGGCTCAGCAGGTGATATTCGCTGAGGAATATGCCCGCGCGGGAGTGCCGGGGCGGGTCAATCATATCGGTATCGAGCTTGCCGGGCCGACCATTTTGACCTTCGGCACGCAGGAGCAGAAGCAGCGTTTCCTGCCCGGCATCGCGGCGGGTAAGACGATTTTCTGCCAGGGCTTTTCCGAACCCAATGCCGGATCCGATCTCGCCAGCGTCCGCACCAAGGCGCGGCTGGAGGGTGATGAATGGGTGGTCAATGGGCAGAAGATTTGGACCAGCCTAGCCCATATTTCCGACTGGATTTTCGTTGTCACCCGTAGCGAGGAAGGGTCGCAGGGGCCCAAGGGTTTGACCTTCCTCATGATGCCCATCAATCAGCCGGGTATCGAGATCAGGGGCATCCGCCAGATCAATGGCGATGCGGAGTTCAACGAAACATTCTTTACCGATGCGCGCTGCCCGGCGGACAGCCTGATCGGGGCGGCGGGGGATGGCTGGCGCATTGCCATGGGCTTGCTGGCATTCGAACGCGGCGTATCGACGCTGGGCCAGCAGATGGGCTTCCGCAATGAACTGGACGAGATCATCGCCGCGGCCAAGGCCAATGGCGCGGCCAACGATCCGCTGATCCGTCAGCGGCTCGCCAAGGCGGAGGTCGGGTTGCATCTAATGCGTTATGGCGCGCTGCGGATGCTCTCGCAGACCGATCATTCGAAGATCGACGGAGCGGCGCTTACCTATAAGATCCAATGGGCGAGCTGGCGACGCAATCTGGGCGAATTGGCGATGGACGTGCTGGGGCAGAGTGGCGAAATCAGCGACCATGCGGACTATGAATGGGATAGCTTGCCCAATCTGTTCCTCTTCTCGCGTTCCGACACCATCTACGGCGGCACCAACCAGATTCAACGCAACCTGATCGCGGAGCGCGGGCTCGGACTGCCGCGCGAGCCGCGCGGGACAGCCTGAGTGGACCAGGAGGATGATGCCTTCGAGCGGCTCAAGAACCTGCCGCCGCGCGGGCATCATGCGCTGCTGGGCATCTATACGATCGACAATGGGCCCGATTGGGCTGAGCTTGCCTGTCCGTTCGCGCCCGGCTTCCTGATGGACGCAGAGGCGGGACTGGTATCGTCCGGTCCCATCATCTCGCTGGTCGATGCCGCAGCGGGCGCGGCGATCATCGCGCGGACGCGGCAGTGGCGAGGCATGGCGACGCTGGACCTGCATATCGATTATCTGCGGCTCGCCCGGGCGGGCCACACCATCCATGCCCGGGCGCGCTGCCACCATATCACGCGCAAGGTCGCCTTCACCCGCTGCGATGTCCACGATGGCGATCCGGCCAGCCCGATCGCTGCCGCCACCGCCAGCTTTTTCTTCACGGAAGAGCTATGATCGCGCGCACGCCCTATGCGCAGATGCTCGGCATCCGGAGCGTGGCTACGGACGATGGCGCTGTGACGCTGATGATGCCGGCCACGCCTTCGCTCGAAGGCCGCACCGGCTTTCTCTATGGCGGCGTCATCGCCAGTCTGTTGGAGCTGGCCTGCCTGGAGGCTGTCGCACAAGAGCGCCGGGAGCCCTGGCCCAAGCCGATCAACATGTCCTTCGACTTCCTGCGGGGCGGGCTGATGATCGACAGCTATGCGCAGGCGCGGCTCGTGCGTGTGGGTCGCAGGGTCGTGAATGCGGATGCAATATGCTGGCAGGGGGATCGCGACAAGCCGATCGCCACCGGGAGGATGCACCTGCTGCTGGATTGAAGAACGGGAGGGGAGGAGGATGAAGCTGTTGGACGGCCGCGTGGCCATCATCACCGGGGCGAGCCGTGGCATTGGCGCTGCCATCGCCCGCCGCTTCGCCGCCGAGGGAGCAAAGGTCGCGATCGTCGCGCGCACCCTGGAGCCGGGCAGGGGCGAGCTGACCGGCTCGCTCGCCGAAACGGCAGCGCAAATCAGGGCCGCTGGCGGCGAGTGCCTGCCGATCCAGGCCAATCTGGCTGATCCCATTGATCGGGCGCGGATCGTGCCTGCTGCGGTGGAGCATTTCGGCAGGCTCGACATCCTTGTCAACAATGCCGCCTGGTCGCGCTTCGTAGCGATCTGGGAGGCACAGCCAAAGCATTTCCACCTTGCCTTTCAGATGAACCTGCATGCGCCGCAGGAACTGTCCCGGCAGGCGCTGCCGCATCTCCGTGCGCAGGGAGAGGGATGGATCCTCAATATTTCCAGCGCCACGGCGGACCTGCCGCCACCGGCGCCTTACGATGAGGATGATCGCTATATCCGCTTCAATCGGGATGGCCATGCGACGCTGTATGGTACGACCAAGGCGGCGCTCGACCGCCTGACCGCTGGCTGGGCAGTGGAGCTGTCGCAAGAGAATATCGCGGTGAATTCCCTCGCGCCCGTCGGCGCGGTTGCCAGCGAAGGCGCGCTGGCGGTCGGTGGATGGGACGAGCGCGACCATATCGAGCCGGTGGATGCAATGGCGGAAGCGGCGCTTCAACTCTGCCACCGGCCGGCGAGCGAACTCAGCGGCAATGTCGTGCGCAGCCTGCCGTTGCTGGACCGGTTGCATGTGCCTGTGCGGACGCTGGACGGGCGATAGTCGCAAAGACAGCTGCGGCGCGGGATCAGTCCGGCCTCTCAAATGTTTGCTCCCCGACAGAGAAGGGAGTGAACATGCCAGCACAGGAAAGCGGCCGGGGCAGGACGGCGCAAAGCCCGCGGGAGATGCCGCGCAAGGCTTGGCGCGACATCCTGCTCCGCACCTGGAATGAAAGCAGCACCGACAATGTCGGGCTGATTTCAGCCGGTGTGGCCTTTTACGGCTTTCTGGCCTTCGTTCCGACCTTGGCGGCGCTGGTGCTGTGCTATGGCCTGTTTGCCGATCCTTCGACCATTGCCGACCATCTCCGATCGTTGTTCAGGCTGCTGCCAGAAGAAGCCGCGCGTCTGATCGGCGAGCAACTATTGTCAGTGACCAATAGCGGTGCGGGCAAGAAGGGCTTCGGCCTGGTCGCCTCGCTCGCTTTGTCCATCTATGGTGCGATGAACGGGGCGAGCGCGATCGTGACGGCGGTGAACATCGCCTATGATGAGGAAGAGAGCCGCAGCTTCATCAAGCTGACGGGGCTCGCCTGTCTGATAACGATCGGCTTGTTGATTGCAGGCGTGGTCGCCATTTTCGCGATCGCGGCGCTGGCATTTCTGGAACAGCTGCTGCCCGGTGCACCTGACATCATTATAGTGGCGATCCGCGTCGGGTTCTGGCTGTTCGCTGCGCTTGCCGCGAGCATGATACTGAGCATGATCTACCGCTATGCGCCCGACCGGCATCATGCGCAGTGGCGTTGGCTGACGCCCGGATCGGTGGTGGCGACGATCGGGTGGCTGGCGGTCAGCCTGGGCTTTGGCATTTATGCATCGAACTTCGGTAATTATGGCGCGACCTATGGTGCGCTTAGCGCCGTGGTCGTGACGCTGATGTGGCTTTATCTGTCCGCTTATATCCTGATCCTGGGAGCCGAGCTGAACAGCGAGATCGAACATCAGACGGCTGAGGATACGACGGTCGGCCATCCCAAACCGATGGGCGAGCGCGAAGCCTATGTCGCAGATACGGTTGGGAAAGTGCCCTGAGCGCCAATGATTGCACGCTTTCAGGCAACTTTTTCGCTCCTCACGACTTAGCCTGATCATCAACTGCCAAGCGTTTAGCAAGGGAGACTTTCATGGCGCGGACTCGTGAACAGCGTGGCGAGCAGGAAACCAAAGCGGCGGTCGCCAAGGTGAAGAAGACGGGAAAGCCCACTGGCGGCGCGCGCGGGGGTATCACCGCGCCTGTGACGCCCTCTCCCGAGCTGGCCGACATCATCGGCGACAAGAAGATCCCGCGCAGCGAAGTGGTCAAGAAGATCTGGGCCTATATCAAGGCCAATGACCTTCAAAATCCCAAGGATAAGCGTGAGATACTGGCCGACGACAAGCTGGAGAAAATCTTCGGCGGCAAGAAGGCCAGCATGTTCGAGATGAACAAGCATCTGGCCAAGCATCTGCAGGCCTGACGCGATCAGGACGCTTCAAACGTCAGATCCGAGTTCAACTCGCTGTAACGGACAAACAGAAAAGGCCTCCTTCCCGGTTGAGGGGAGGAGGCCTTTGAACAAGCTGGTCCTCAAAGAGCGACCAGCCTATGATCAGGCGCGCATCAGCGAACCGCCGTTCACGTCAATGATCGAGCCGCTGATCCAGCGGCCGTCATCGGAAAGCAGCAGCGCCACCACTGCGGCATGATCTTCGGACTCGCCCAGCCGGGTGTGGGGCGTCTTTGCCATATAGTAGTTCGCCCATTTTTCCGCTTCAGGGCCGTTGGCTTCCATCTGCTTCTTCATTTCCCCGGTAACGGTAAAGCCCGGTGCAAGAACGTTGGCCGTCAGCCCTTCCTTGCCCCAGCGCGACGCAACGTGACGCATCAGGGCGTTCACCCCCGCCTTTGTCATCGCATAGGAGGGGCGGGTAGGCTCAGCGCCATGGGCGGCTCCGGAACTGGTATAAACGATCGCCGATTCCTTGTTCTTCAGCAGATGCGGCAGAACGGCGCGCGTGCACAGCAGGTGCCCGCGCAGGTTGACCGCGACCGTGCGGTCGAACACGGCGAGGTCCAGAGCGAGAGCGTCGGAATCCTCCATGATCACGCGCAGATCGGCAGCGTTGATATGCGCGCCGTCCAGACCGCCAAGCTGCTCTACGGCCGCCTGAACGGCGTCATTGACCGACTTCTCGTCCGAAATATCGACATGCACGGCAAAGGCTCCGTTGCCTGCCGCCTGTGCAGCCGCTTCTGCACCGGCCAGATTGATGTCGGCGGCGCAGACCCGCGCGCCTTCTTCGGCCAGGCGCTTGACTGTCGCCGCGCCAATGCCGGTGGCGCTGCCGAAAACGATGATGCGGCGGTCCTTCAGTCTGCTGTTCATTACACTTCTCCGATAATTCTTTACTGTGTGATCAGGCCCGGCCGAATTGCGCTATCAGCAACCATGTGCCGCCTGCGACCAGCAGGAAGATCACTAGCGCCATCCACGCAGGCGCGAAACGCAAAACCGGCTGTTCGCCAGTCCATCGCCGCGATCCGCTGATCATCGGGCCGATAAGGTTATCGCGGCGATGGATCAGGTAAAAGAGGATCGCCACGACATGCAGCGCCGTCAGCGTCAGGATGATGTTGAAGACGAACGCGTGCCATTCCGCCGCGACCCGTCCGGTGTCAAAATCCACCAGATAGGCGAAGGGGCCGGATTCCATGCCGTCGATATCGACCGAGAAGAAGCCGAGGCCGACTTGCGTCGCCAGCAGCGCAATCATCGCCAAAACGCTCCAGCCGCCAACCGGATTATGGCCAGGCGCCGGAGCCGCCCCCCGGTTGAACATATGACCGCGCACGTAGCGGAACAGCGTTACGGGCCCGCCCACGAAATGGGAAAAGCGGGCGGTGCTGCTGCCCGCAACGCCCCAGATGAGGCGGAAGAGCAACAGCGTGAAGATGCTGTATCCTGCGAGCCGATGCCAATCAAGCATCCGTTCTTCCGCCGTCCACCAGGCGAGCCCCAACAGGGGCACCAATGTCCAGTGGAACAGACGGGTTGGCAGGTCCCAGATGCGCAGGCGCGCAGGCGCGCCGCTCATGTCCGCCTCGGCCATCAAAGCTCCGCGCGGAAACGGTCGTGACAGCTTTTGCAGGTGCCGCCCAGCGTGTTGCGCGCTGCGCTGAGGCCGGCGGCATTACCGCTCGCGGCAGCCGCATCCAGCGCCCGGGCGGCGGTGATCATGTCGCCCTGAAGCTTCACGAAGGCGGCATTGTCCTTCCAGATTTCAGGCTTGGCGCGGGTCTTAAGGCCGGCCTCCGGGCCGCTGCCCTTGGGGAAATATTTGGGCAGCAGTGCGGCGCGTGCGGCGATGTCGCGCGCCAGCGGCTTGACGCTGTTCATGTCGGGCGCGCCCGACTTCAACTCGTCATTGATGCTTTTGAATGCTCCGCCGATCTCCTTGTAGCTCGCCTGGCGGGCCTTGATCGCGTTGGTGACTGCAGGCGCCGCAGCATAGGCGGCGTAGCTGGCCAGCATGCCAAACGCCAGGAAAGCTGCGGAATAGGATCGCTTCATCTTTTGCCTCATTGTTGCTGTCATCGTCAGGCGAGTATTTCGCTCACCGGCCGTTTGGTGTTCATGGCGTCTAGCCCCCAGGAATCCACAGGCATTCCCATCACTTGCTGAAGGGTCAGGCCGACGCGGCTGATCGTCTCTCCACCGCCTTGGATATGCAAGCCGGATTTCACCTTTCCTCCGGCCTTGCCCGCAAGCATGACAGGGATGCCCAGGACGTCATGGTTTTTCGCATAGGATACGTCCGAATGCGCGAAGACCAGCATATTGTCGAGCAGGGTGCCATCGCCTTCCTTGACGGCGGCCAGTGCGGAAACGAAGTCCGCCCAGGCTTCCATGTTGCGGATGGCGAAGAAATCGACCGTTGGCTGATAGCCGATGGAGCGGTCGATCAGTTCCTCATGCGTGCTTTGATGATAGCCGGTGGTCTGACCTGCTTGCCGCAAGTCGGAGGCGGCGGTGGAAAACGTCATGTTGAATACGCGCGTCTGGTTGCAGGCGAGCGCCATCGCCAACATTTCCGCCATCAAGCGATGATTATTCTTCCGCCGATCGACATCGGTAATGTCGCCCGACACGGCGGGCGCTTCTTGCGGCACGACGCAAGCTTCGGCCGGCGGTGGCTTCTGCAATTGCAGCGCCAGCTTTCCTTCCATCTCGCGGACCGAGGTGAAATATTGATCGAGCCGGGCCTTGTCGGAAGCACCGAGACGCTTTTGCAGCGCCTGGCGCTGCTCCGTCACGCCTGACAATACGCTGCGGCGTACCATGATGCGGGGGTCGGGCGTGAAATCCGCCTTGTTGGGATCGTTGAAATCCTGTCCGAAAATCTTGCGGTAGAATTCGACAGCGTTGGGGGTCGCGGAGTTCATGCTGCGCCCATCACGGAAGGAATAGCTGGTCCGCGCATCGCCGTCTGCGGACAGTTCGAGTGAGCGGAAGAAGGAACCGTTGCCGATGGCGTCGGCGATCAGGACATCCAAAGTAGGTGCGCGGATGCCGAGCCAATCGTCGGTCGGCGCACCGGTCCGCACGGCAGTGTTGCCCGACAGGTGGGGCAGATTGCCCTTTCCATCCAGCAGCACATCGAAGCCCGTCAGCACGCTGATATGCTGCTTCACCTTGGCGATCGGCGCCAATTGCGGCGGCAGGTCATAATCCGCGCCGACGGTCTTGGGCTGCCAGCGATCCGGGATCATGCCGCATCCCCAGAACCAGGTGCCGAACCGCACCGGAAGCCTGCCTCCGCCCATGGTCGCGGCGAAGGCCGTCCCACTATCATTCAGGAAAGCATCGAGCAGCGGCAAGCCCAAGGTGACCGCCCCGCCGCCCAACACGCCCCGCAGCAGAAATCCGCGCCTAGTCGTTCCATCAACCATCAACCAGCCTCCTTGGTTCTGCGGACAATCCCCGCGCGGCGATCAGGCACGAGGCGCGGCATGGCAAAGAGCGCCGGATCAAGCGCGATTGTGCGCATCAGAGCAGTGAAACGATAGCCCGCCGTCGTGAAATCCTGGTTCAGCCGCGCGATATCGGCACCGTCGGCCTCAGTCGGATTGCGTCCAAGGGCATAGCGCCAGGCAGACTGAACCAGGCATGTGCTGACGCGCGGGTTGTTGCGGAACAAGCCGCCGAGCGCCGCCGCGCCATCAAACGCTTGTTTTTCGAAATTGCCGGTGACGTCGATCGGCTCATCATGCTCCACCTTGCGGAACTGGCCCGCGCCGTCGAACTGCTCCAGGCCAAGACCAAGCGGATCGGTTTTACGGTGGCAACTCGCGCATTCCTCATCGTCAAGATGTGCCTGAAGCCGGGCGCGGGTGGTCTTTAGCGTCGGGTTATCGACATTCTGCACCACCGCGAAGTTTACATTGGCGGGCGGGGCAGGGATTTTCTCGCACAGGAATATCTCTCGCAGCGCCACGCCCCGCAGTGTCGGCGATGTGCGGCCCGGATGCGAATGCTGCGATAACAGGCTGGCATGGGTGAGAAGCCCGCCCCGGGGGTCCCCCTGCGGAAATTCATGGATGTACCAGTTAGCCGTTGACACCGGTATATCGTAGATCGGTCCGAGCGACTTATTCATAGCGATGGCGCGCGTGGTGAAGAGATCCCGATAATCGCCCTTCCGCTCGACCAAGAGCCAATTGATCGTGCGGAGCGTCTGTTCGCGCAGCGCGGTCGCTACCGTCGGTGAGAAGGCGGGGTAAATCAGCGAGTCCTTCGCCAATTCATCCATTCCGTCCAAGCGAAGATAGTCGGTGAAGAAGGCGCGAACACCCTGCTCGAAGCGGGGCGAGCCGATCATGCGATCCACCGCTTTCGCGAGGCCAGCCTGCGTATCCAGCGCGCCGCTCGCCGCATCGTTTAGCAGCGCCTGATCGGGGGTCGTGTTCCAGAGGAGGAAAGAGAGGCGACTGGCCTTCGACCAGGCATCGATGCTCCGCTTGGAGGCGGCAGGCCGATCGACGCGAAACAGGAATTCGGGGCTGGTCAGCATACCCGACAGCGTCGCGGCCAGACCGGCGTGGAAGCTGCCGAGCGTGCTGGCGGCGGAAACCGTCTCATTTGTCAGCGCGGTGACTTCCGCTGCAGCCATTGGCCGCCTAAAGAGCTGCGGCCCCACATGTTCGATGAAGCGGCGGGCGCAGGCAGCGCCATCCTTGTCGGCGGCGGACGGTTCGCATCCGACCAGCTTGGCGCGATGCTGTTCATCCGTCACCTGAGCCGCAATATTCCGTGCCAACCCTTCATATTGTTCCAGACCGGCTGCCGTGACGGAGACGGCGCTGGTGCCGACCGCTTGCAGCCCATCGATGCGCAGATCGGGTTCGAACCGGCCGACAACCTTGATGTCTGGTCCGAAAATGTCCGCGATGACGCTGCGATACTGGCTTTCGGTCAATCGCCGAAGCTGGCTGGCCGGGGTACTGCTGTGCGCTTCGTCAGCCCGCGCTCCGTTGAACGCGATGCTCAGGCCCAGCGTCAGGCAAGCGCCTGCTAGCGTGAGTGAGGAAAGGGCGCGCAACTTCATTTTCGCACGCCTGACCAGGGCACGGCCGCGCCGGTGTGGACTATGGAACAGCCCTCGGCGTCCTCTCTCACCTTCATATATCCTCTCGCTTAACTTTATTCTTCCAGATGGCGCTTCTCCTGATCGTCGGCCACCCCAATTTCAATCAAGGGGCGCGGCTTTTTCGGGCAGCGGCTTTTGGAAAGTCGGATAATTGTGAGATTTATCTCCGCCTCCATATCCGCTAAAGTGATCGAAAATTAGGGGAAGAGATGGTGCGCTCCACAGAGCCCAGACACAGTGAATGGCATCTGGCCGAAAGCGTCGCCGAACGTGTTCTGGCGATCTATGCCGATGTCTTCGGATCCACCGCCCCATTGTTCCGCCATGTAGGGCGAACGGAAGATGAGGGGCTGTCACTGTCCAACCTGCCCGTCACGGATCTCGCACGCATTACCAGCAGGGCCACCAATGAGCTGGCGGGGAGGGATGCGTTGCTGGCGGGGCATCAGACCTTGCGCCCCTGCGACTGGCGGGTGGTTCTATACAGCCTGACCGGGGCGCGAACCTTGCGCGAAGCGATCATGCGCTGTTGCGAGTGTTTCGAGGCGATAGACTGGCGGTGCGGCAAGATGACGCTGCGCACGCATGGCGACGGCGCACAGTTGCAGCTCCAAGCGATCCGGTCGGGCGGATCGACGCCTGCGCGCTGTCTGATTGACCTGTTTGGAATGATGGAGATACATGGCCTGCTGGGTTGGCTGATCGATCTGCGCATTCCTGTTCGCCACGCTTGTCTGAGCCACTCGGCTGATGTTTTTGGCGCCCTCGACCTGCCCGAATTGCCCTTTCCGGTGCGGCTGAACGAAGGATGGAGCGGCTTTGATTTCAGCGCTGCCTTACTCGACTATCCGGTCGTCCGGACCGGCGATGAGCTTGATCGGCGGCCGGTGAACAATCTGCTGTTCGTGTCCGGCGTTCGGGAAGCGGATCGGCAGCCTGCCGAAATGCGAGTCCGGAGCATCGCGATGGCGGCGCTGCGAAATGCTGGCCGTTTGCCCGCTTTTGGCGAGATCGTCAGCAGCCTGGGCGGGAGCGAAGCCACGCTGCGCCGCCAACTTGCGCGGGAGGGCACAAGCTATCGGCAGGTACGCGAAAGCTGCCGCCGTGAGCTGGCCCTGCATCTGCTGCGTAGGAGCGATATGTCGATCGAGGAGATCGCCGTCCGGTTGGATTATTGCGACTCCGATGCCTTCCGCCAGGCGTTCCGGACATGGACCGGCGACTCTCCCACGGCCTACCGTCAGGGAAGCGCCGCCATCGTGCGGGAGCCGGAAATGGAGGCGTAATCGCTTGCAGCTTGTGAGCGTCGCGCGCTGCTAGCTGCGAGGGCTGCCGCCGACGCGTTTCTGGGCGTCGATGCCGTCGACCAACATCTGAAGCGATCGCTCCCAATTTTCTGGGTCAACAATTGCCGCGAAGCTGTCCAGGTTGGCGACCAACAGCGGCAGTTCGGCAGGCGGGCGGCTGTTCACCGTGTCACGCACGCTCACGGAATAATCCGCGGCATAGGATCGCGCATGGGACGCAAGCACCGCCGATCCCATGACCAGCGTATCGACCGCCTTCAGGATGCTAAGCGCTTCTCCGGCCGCAAAGCCGTGTTTCGTCATGGTTTCCAGCCAGCTTTCGACGCTGTCGATCTTGATGGCGGGGCTGAGCTTTCCGTTCATCACCAAGGGCAATAATTGAGCGTCGCTGTGGAAGAGGTCATAGGCGGCGCGGGCATAGGCGAGGGCATAGTCGCGCCAGTCCTGGCCAACATCCTCGGGGAATGGCTGCGTGCTGATCGCGTGGCGCGCGGCGAGACTGATCAGTTCCTCGCGGCCCTTCACATAATTATAGAGAACTGCGACACGCACGCCCAGTCGCTCCGCCAGCGCAGACATGGTTAAATCCTCCAAGCCAAGGGCAATCGCCGCCTCGACCAGCTGACTGGTCGTTAGCCGTCGCGGGCGGCCTGCACGCTTGGCAGGGAAGGCGGGTGGCTGGGTCAATCTGGCTTTCCTAGCTTCGTTGAAGATGCGGCCTCACTGGCGCGGCCGTGGCCTTCCATGCTGATCCGCAACGGTCTGCGCAAGGGCGGAGCTGGAGGATGGTGAATGTCGGCGTAAAAGCAGAACCCTGCCCTCGCGGACGCGAGGACAGGGTTCCGTTTTAGCAGTTCCGGCTTTCTCCCCAGAGGGGTCAGTCGGAAAGCTGTTACCAGTTGAAGGTCAAGGTCGCGCCAATTTCGCGCGGGTTCGTCACGTTGACCGTGCTGTAACCCGACTGGAAGGAGCCAGCCACGACAGCGTTGGTCTGCACTTCGCCCAGCGAGATATTCGTGATGCGCTTTTGATTGAGCACATTCTTCGCGAAGGCGCTGAGTTCCCATTTGTCGTCGTTCGAACGGACTCCGACGAACAGGTTGACCAGCTCACGATGCTTGAAGCGATACTGCGACTGCCACCAGTAATAGCTCGGCGTGTAGGTTAGCAGCGCGCTGACGAAAGGCGTGACAGTATCCATCGGGAAGCGGACTTCCGTGTTGGCATTCAAGCTGAAATCAGGCGTGTTGGCCAGCTTGTCGCTGCTCGTGCAATAGCTGACATTGCCAGGTCCGGTGACATTTTGTGGACCAGTGGTGTTCGGAGTTCCAGTACCCGCGTAGTCGTTGCACGGCAGGCTGGCATTGTCCCAGCGAGCCTTTGTGTAGGCTGCGCTGACGTTCAGATCCCAATTGGGCGTGGGCCGTGCATTGATAGAAGCTTCGATACCCTTGATCGTGGCATCGCCATTATAATTGAAGTCAAAAGTGCCATTGGGCTGGCCCGGGTTGCTTGGCGATTCCCAGTAGATGCTGTTGAAGCGGCTGAGGAAACCATCGAGCTTCTGATAGTAAGCTGCGACGGAATAGTTCAGCTTGCGATCGAACAGCGACCCCTTCAGACCAGCTTCAACCGAGTCGGTCTTTTCCGGCTGCGTCTGGATGAGGTCGGCGCTCACAACGGCCGGCCCGGCAACCTTCGAACTGCCTTGGCGGAATGAATGTCCATAGGCCGCATAGACATTCAGGTCAGGCGTCACTTCATAATTGATCGTCGCACCGCCGGTGATCGGCGTGTTCTTGGTGCGCTGAAGCGCTGCGGGGATGATTTCAACGTCAGGCGTATTGAAGAAGCCCACGAGTTGCTGCTGTGTTGTTTGCACCTTCTTCAGGATCGAATAGCGAAGGCCGCCCTGAACAGTCAGCGGGCCAGTCTTGTAGCGGAGATTCCCAGCAAACGACCAGACCTGAGAGTTCACTGGCACCGTCACCAACGCTCGGAGCGGCAATTGATTGGGGAAGGTGAAGGGTGCGATGCTGTTCGGGGGCGAACAGCCCGCCAGTGCGCAGGGTGGATTAACCTGCGCAGTAGGCGCGACATTATAAAGGAACAGGCTGCTATCCTGGTCCACGAACGTCGTACCCGTCTGCTTCGAATGGAATGCGCTCACACCCCAGCCAAGCCCTTCATCATTGTTCGAACTCAGTCGCAGTTCGGCCGTATCGACCTTGTACGGTGTGGTCACGTTCGACGTCTGAATATAGCCCGGAATGGCATTCGCGGAATCCAGGTCACGGGAGATCTTCAACTTGCTGTATTGATGGGCACCGACAAAGGACAGCGTCGCCGGACCAAGATCATAGTCGAACTGCAGGTTGACGAGATGAGTTTCATTCTGGTTGCGGAAGATGCCTTCCTGCACGGAACCCCGGTCTGAGACGCTGAGCGGCGGACCTGACCTGACCGTGGTGTCTGGTGTGAAAGGACGGCCGCCGAACGCTGCGGGAAGAAGGACGATCGGGGTGCCGAAAAGAGTCTCGTACTGGCCAAGAGGCGTATTTCCACTTCCGACCACCTGCTGGAACACGCGGTTGTCCGCATGCAGATACTGATAGGTCAGGTAAGCGGTGAAGTCGGTGCTTGGCTTCCAGCCCAGAGTGATGCGTCCGCTCTCCGTACGGCTGCGTGAATATTGGTCGGTATTGACGTTCCGCACTTGGTTCACGCGGTTGCCATCGACCACACCGGCGACGCGGATCGCGAGCGTGTCATTGAAGGCGAGGGAAGCGCCGCCCTGGACGTTGTAGGCGTGCCGGTCGGTGCCGGTGGCCTGCAAATAGCCTTCAGGGCCGTCGAAGTTCGGCTTGCGCGTGGCGATGGTAATCGAGCCAGCGGGAGCCGACAGGCCGCGCAACAGACCCTGGGGACCGCGCAGAACTTCGATCTGCTGGATGTCGTAGATCGCAGTGAAGATCGTCTGCGCATCCGTAGGGATTTCATTATAATAGGTCTGAACTGCAGGCCCGGTGCCCTGATCAGGATCGAAGGTGATGCCGCGCAGGGTGGTCGTATTGTTGCGGCCGGTCGTGTTGGTCAGCTGAAGACCCGGCGCAAGCTGGGAGACGTCCTTGACGTCGAAAATCTTGAACTTTTCGAGCTGTTCACCCGTAGCGACGTTCACGGACATCGGAACGTCCTGCAACCGTTCTTCGCGGCGGGTGGCCGTGACGATGATGTCGGCGTTGGGATTTTCTGCACCCGCCTGGGCGAAAGCCACGCCCGGTACGGCAAAGGCAGAGACACTGGCGCACAGGAGCGCCGTGCGCTTAACGCGCTTCATTCGCATCGATAATCCTCCCCAAGAGGTATGTTTCAGTTAAAACGGCTCTCGTGATCTTGGGCCGTTTGCGTGCACTATATCGGAGTCACCAACGCAGGCAACAATTTTTCTGAACGATCGCGTGCGAAATGACTCTGTAACCGGACGTTCCGTAACGCATCTTGCGAATGGCGCCCGCAGACCGGAATAATGCTCGGGAAAAACCGAAGCTCTAGAGGTCGGCAGGGCTTGTGATGCCGCCGCAAAATAAGGCGGTCAGCCGCCGCGCATGACGGTTGAGCTGCACCGCATCGACACTGTCATCTGCTTCGCCCTGAAAGAAGCGGCGATGTGATTCCGACAGGATCAGGCTGGTCAGAGATTCCGCTGCAAATCCCACATCCTGATCGGGCAAGATCCCTTGATCCACCAGCGACTGCAAATAGGCGGCAAGAGGATCGAGATAGCGCCGCACCACCACTTGCTCGATCTGCGGCCGCGCTTCCTCAAAGAATGATGAGTTCAGCATCAACAGGCGCCGCATCGCTGTCGCATAAGGCTCGCACACTTCAGCGAGGCATTGTTCGACGAAGGAAAGGAGGCTTTCCTGCCAGCGAGCGCGTGGCGGCACGGCCAAGGGTTGAAGCGCGTAGCCGAGCATTTGCCGCACGACCGCGGCGAAGAGGGCGGGCTTGTTCGGATAATGGGCGTACACCGTCTTCCGCGACAGGCCGGAAGCCGTGATGATCGTGTTCATCGTCAGGCTGGGCCCATGTTCAACCAGCATGCGCATGGTGGTTTCGACCAGCCGATGCTCGATTTCCGCACTTTCCTCGCGGCGGGGGCGACCTGGGCGGCGAGCGGGCGGGTTGTCAGTCATGGGCGGCGTCCCTGGCAAAAAATCGATGGTTCGAAAATAAACAATCTTGTTTCTTTTATTCACTCCGCTATCGGAGAGGTCAACCGTCATGATCGGAGTTCGTCGCTTGCCGCCTTTGGGCCTGCGCTCCTCTTTGCTTCTGCTTTGCGCCGCGCTTTGCGGCTGCGCCCCATCGATTGAACTGGCGCGGCCGAAGCTTGCCCTGCCTGAACGGTTTGAGGCGGCTCCTGCCACTGGGGCAGCGTCGGAACCGCTGGACAGATGGTGGGACCGCTTCGCCGACCCGCAGCTTTCCGCGTTGGTGGACGAGGCGTTGGCCTATAATACGGATGCGCGGTCCGCCTATTTCCGCCTGCGGGAGGCGCGTGCCATCCGGGATCAGTCGCTGTCCCAACGCCTGCCCACAGGGGCGGTGAGCGGTTCGGCCAAGGTGCAGGATGGCAGTCAGCTGTCGGGCACCGATGTCTTCGGTTCGACAGCAAGGAGCGATAGTCAGTCGCTGAGCTTCAGCCCGAGCTGGGAACTCGACCTGTTCGGGCGGCTGGCCGCGATTGGGGAAGGCGCGCGGGCAAGCTATGTGGCGGCCGCCTATGACTATCATGCTGCGCGTCTCAGTCTGGCTGCCGATGTCGCCAGCGCCTTGTTCGACGCACGCGGGCTCGCGGTGCAGCGTGACGATGCTCAGGAGGTGCTGCGGATCGCGCGGGATTTGGCGCGGGCGTCCGAACTCGGCCGCGATCATGGTCTGGTCGCAGCGGGGGAGACGGCGCGGCTGGAAGGCGATGTCGCGTCCGCGCAGGCAGAACTGACGCGCGTTGAAACCGCATTGCGCAATGCAAAGCGATCGCTGCTGGTGCTGGTGGGGCGGCCCGATGCGCGGACCGAAAGCCTGCCCATCGAAGCGCGGCTCGATACGCCGCCGCCGGTCCCGCCGATCTTGCCCGCAACGCTGCTGACCCGCCGACCGGATGTGCTCGCGGCGGAAGCGCGGCTGGCGGCAGCGGCGAGCGCCGTGCAGGTTGACCGGCTGGCGCTCTTTCCGCGCTTCACCCTTCAGGGGACCGGCAGCATCAGCCGTACCTCGGGCGCGCTGGGAGGCGTGTCGAGCCTCTGGTCGCTGGGCGCGGGGCTAAGCCTGCCGATACTGGATCGAACGCGCCTGATGGCGCAACTGCGTGCGACGCAGGCTCAGGGGGAGCAAGCGGTCATCAGTTATGAGGCAGCGGTGCAGGCGGCCTTTCGCGACGCCGACATAGCGCTCGCTCTCGTCGCCGCCGACCGAACGCGGCTCACCGATCTGGCGCGGGCGGAAGAGCGGGCGCGCTTCGCCTTCAGTACGGGACGCAAGGGCTATCAGGCCGGGCTGACCGACCTTACAACGCTGCTGCAGTCCGAACAGACCTGGCGTGCGGCGCGCCGGGCGCTCACCACGGCGCGGACGCGGGCGCTCAACAATATCGTTGCCGCGTGCCGGACATTGGGCGGGGGTTGGAGCCCTGATGATCCGGCGACCGCCCCTGACCAGCCCGCAATCATTCTGCCGATCCAGTCCAAGGAAATGCCGTGACCATCAAGCTGCGTCCCATTGCCCTGGCGCTACCCTTCACGCTGCTGCTTGCCGCATGCGGCCGCGGCGAGGACGGCGCGAAGGAACCGCCGCCCCCCACCGTGACCGTCGCTCGGATCGAGCAGCGCGCACTGGAAGGCGGGCTTAGCGCTTCGGGCCGGCTGATCCCGCGGGAGGAAGTGGCGGTCGCGCCGGAACTGTCGGGCTACCGTATCGCTCGAGTGCTGGTGGAAGAAGACGCCAGGGTCGGCGCGGGGCAGGTGCTTGCCGTATTGGACGACACGCTGCTGCGCTCCCAGATAGATCAGGCGCGCGCGCAGCTCAGCCAGCAGCAGGTGGCTTATGAAAAGGCGCGGATGGAGGCAGGCCGCGTGGCCGGGCTCGACAATCAGGGCGTGCTTTCGCAGGAGGCAATCGATCAGCGACGGATAGCGGCCCGTTCGGCGCAGGCGGCGGTCGGCGTGGCAAAGGCGCAGCTTGACGATCTGCTGACGCGGCAGCGGCGGCTGATCGTGCGTTCGCCTGTCGCAGGACGCGTGCTTCAGCGTTCCGCACGGCCGGGCGAACCCTCCGCATCGGGCACGGTGCTGTTCACCATCGCACGCGACGATCTTGTAGAACTGGATGCCGAAGTAGCCGAAGCGGCGATGGGCACTCTGGCCATCGGCGACCCTGCTGTCGTCACGCTAGCGTCGGGCGCGAAGATCAACGGCAGGGTGCGCCTGCTGGGCGCGCGCGTCGATAACCAGACCGGCCTGTCGAGGGCCCGCATTGCCCTGCCCGTCAGTCCCGATCTGCGGCCGGGTGGCTTTGCCCAAGCCAGTTTCGTCAAGGAAAGCACGGCTGTCCTGGCGGCCCCTGAAAAGGCGGTGCATTATGATGCGGACGGCGCGTACATGCTGCTGCTGGACAAGGGCGACCGCGTTCATCGCGTGTCGGTGCGCACGGGACGGCGTGCAGCGGGCATGGTCGAAATATTGAGCGGCGCGAAGCCGGGCGGCCGAGCGGTCCTGGGCGGCGGCGCGTTCCTGCTGGAAGGCGACCGGGTGCGGACTGCGCCCGGCGGAAGAACCTAAGCCATGCGCATTTCCGCCTGGGCCATCCGCAATCCGATTCCGGTCGTATCGCTGTTCATCCTGCTGACGATTGCGGGGATCGTCGCCTATGTCGGACTGCCCATCAAGCAGTTCCCCAATGTCAACTTCCCTGTCGTGAGCGTTACCGTCACGCAAAATGGCGCTGCGCCCAGCGAAGTTGAAAATCAGATTACCCGCCCCATAGAGAACGCCCTTAGCGGCGTGGCCGGGGTCAAGCATATCAGCTCGACCGCCGTACTCGGCTCATCAACCACGACGGTCGAATTCGAGCTCCACAGCGACATGCAGAAGGCTACGGATGACGTCCGCACTGCCGTGGAGCGGGCGCGCGTCGAACTGCCTACCGGTATCGATCCGCCGCTGGTGCAGAGGCTGGACATCGATAACGCGCCGATCCTGACCTATGCGGTCAGCGCGCCGGGTATGGGCGACACCGAATTGTCGCGCTTCATCGACAAGGTCGTCACCCGAGCCTTGCAAGCCCAGGCGGGGGTGGCGCAGGTCCGGCGGATTGGCGGCGCGGAGCGCGAGATCAATGTGGTGTTGGATGCGCAGCGCATGGCGGCGTTCGGCGTGACCGCGCCGCAGGTCAACAATGCGCTTGCGGCCTTCAATAGCGATGATCCGGGCGGCCGCGCGGACGTCGGCGCAGTCGAACAAACGATCCGCGTGCTGGGATCGTCCATTACGATAGACCGGCTGCGGGCGCTCTCCATCCCTGTCCAGGGCCGCTATGTGCGCCTGTCCGATATTGCCGAGATTGGCGACGGCGCGGCCGAGCAGCGCAGCTTCGCGCGTCTCGACGGCAGGCCGGTGACCGCGATCCAGGTCAGCAAGACGCGCGATGCGAGTGACATCAGCGTGGAAGATCGGGTGGTCAAGGCGATCGATCAGCTTCAGGCGGATCATCGGGGCGTCATCTTCACCAAGCTGGTTTCCACCGTTGATTCCACACGCCGCAGCTTCTCTTCGACCCAGCATGTGCTAATCGAGGGCATCTTCCTCGCCGTCCTCGTGGTCTATCTCTTCCTGCGTAACTGGCGGGCCACGATCATCGCTGCCGTAGCCATGCCGCTGTCGCTCATCCCGACTTTCGTGATGATGTCGGCCATGGGCTTCAGCCTCAACAGCATCACGCTGCTGGCGCTGACGCTGGTGATCGGCATCCTGGTCGATGACGCCATCGTGGAAGTCGAAAATATCGAAAAGCGCATCGAGGCAGGGGAAAGCCCCTATCGCGCCGCGCTGATCGGGGCCGACGCCATCGGCCTCGCGGTCATTGCCACTACTGCGACGATCATCGCCGTGTTCGCGCCGGTTTCGCTGATACCGGGCCAGGCAGGGCAGTTTTTCCGAGAGTTCGGCCTGACCGTCGCAGTCGCGGTGCTTTTCTCCCTAGTGGTCGCGCGCTTGCTCACGCCTCTGATGGCCGCCTATTTCCTGGTGCCGTTGAAGGATAGGACGCATCGGGAAAAGCAGCCGGTCAATCCGATCTACGGCCGCATATTGGATTGGGCGCTGGCGCATCGGTGGATGACCATGGCGATCGGCGCAGGCATTTTCCTGTTGTCGCTGCTGCTCGCCAGCCTCACGCCAGTGGGTTTCCAGCCGGTCGGCAATCCCGGCTATCTCTATGTGGCGGTGCAGGGGCCTCCTGGCGCCACGCGCGAGGACATGGCCCGTGCTGTGAACACAGCCACGAAGATGCTGCTGGCCGAACCCGCCGTCGAGCGCGTCTTTGCGCAGGTCGGCTCGACCGCAGGAGGCTTTGGCGACGGCGATGATCTGAGGTCGGGGACCTTGACGGTCGTGCTGAAGGAGCATCGCGACGTCACCACGGACCAGTTCCGCCAGATCATAAGGCCCAAGCTGCGCGATGTGCCCGATATTCGCCTGTCGAACCAGGGTTCGTTCGGCAGTGCGGGTGTCAGCATCGTGCTGGCGGGAGAGGATGGGCAGGCGCTGGAGCGCACGCAGATCGAATTGTTGCGCCAGATGCGCGGCGTGCGCTCGATTTCGGATCCGCGCCCTGCGCCTCCGCCTGCCGGTCCGGAGTTGATCGTGACGCCCCGGTCAGAGGAGGCCGCGCGCCTCAACGTGGATAGCCGCACCCTGGCGCAGGTCCTGCGCGTCGCAACCATCGGTGACATAGACGCCAGCGTCGCAAAATATTCCGATGGCGACGAACGCGTGCCGATACGCGTGCGCCTGCCAGAAGGATCGCGTCAGGATTTGGATACGATCGCCAACCTGCGGGTCCCGACGCTTGATGGCCAGACGACGCCGCTGTCGGCTGTCGCGGATATCCGGTTCAAGGCCGGACCCGGAAAGATCGTGCGGTATGACCGCGAACGCCGAGTGTCGGTGGAAGCTGACCTCATCGCCGGGAGGACATTAGGACAGGCGCTTGAAGAAGTCGCAGCGCTGCCGGTGATGCGCAATCTTCCCAAAGGCGTGCAGCAAGCGCGTGAAGGCGACTCCGAGGCAATGGCTGAACTGTTTGGCGGTTTTCTGCTCGCGATCGTGGCAGGTATCGGCCTAACATTCTCCGTCCTGGTTCTGTTGTTCAAGGGCTTCTTCAAGCCAGTGGTGATTCTTGCCGCGCTTCCGCTGTCGCTGCTTGGCGCATTCACCGCGCTGGTCCTCTTTGGCAAGACGCTGGACCTTCCCGCCATGATCGGCTTGCTGATGCTGCTCGGGCTGTGCGCCAAGAACTCGATCCTGCTCGTCGAGTTTGCGATCGAGGAAGAGCGTGCAGGAACGCCGATGACGCATGCGCTGCGCAATGCGTGCCGTGAGCGTGCAAGGCCGATCGTGATGACGACTGTTGCGATGGCGGCGGGCATGCTGCCTACGGCGCTCGGGATAGGGGAGGGCGCTGAGTTCCGTCAGCCCATGGCGCTCGCGGTGATCGGCGGTTTGATCACGTCCACCGCCTTGTCACTCATCTTCGTCCCGGTGATATATGAAATTGTGGAGAGCATCGAACGTTGGATCGCGCCGCGCGCCGCCCGATTCGTGACGCCGCGTCAGCCGGGCGACGATGATCCGTTCCCTACATGATGAGGCGACATTAGCGTTTACTCACTTATCGCTTGACCAATCGAACATAGACGTTCAATTGGGGACTGCCTTCCAGGCACTCTCCTACACCTACTAGGCCGGCTATATGCCGGCCTTTTCTTTGCCTGCTACGCTTGGCCGTGGTTCGGAGGGGGCAGAGTATCTGTTCGGCCTGAGGGCGAGTGGGGCCGAAATCCTGAGCGCCATTCAAACGAGGCTGCATGCACGAAGATATTGGGCAGTGGCAAAGCGCAGGCGCGTGCGCCTGAAATGCACAAATGTTTGGGGCAAAAAGAAAGGGCGCTTGAGCGCCCTTCCTCTGTGCGACCCGGGTCGTAAAATCAGGGCAGCTTCGCCAGATCTGCGTCGATCGCAGCAAGGCGGGCGTCCGTGACTTCTTCGCTGGCATATTGCTGAATCGCCTTCAGCGTCATGCCGCGAGCCATTTCGACCTGATCATTGGTCGTCATGCCGGGGATATGCTTTTCGACGATCGCCTTGGCGGCAGGGTTGTCGAGCAGCGTGCCCAGATCGGTGTCAGCGGTGTTCAGCTTGCCCTTGACGGCAGCAGCTGCGGGTGCCGACGCGGCGGTCTGCGCAAGAGCAGGCGTCGCAATGGCGAGGGCTGCCGTAGCAAGAATCAAAAGACGCATGAATCAGGATCCTCCATTTTCGAGACCATCTATATCGCACGATATCGTTCTAAATTCAAGTCACCAACTTGCGCGTGCGGCCATAAAAAGATCGACTGTGTCGCGGGCGGCCTTCAATATATCCTCTTCGGCGACCGGCCCGCAGCTGCTTTCCTGAACTTCCCATCCCGAAATTGTCGATACGAACAGGCGGGCAATGACATCAGGATTGCGCACCGGTATCCCATCGCGCCTTGCCGCCTCCTGAATATCGCGACTGATAAGCTGGACGATGTAGATATAGCCGGCTTCATAAAGTGCCTTGGCCAGTTCCGGGAACCGGTCCCGATAAGCGAGCGTCAGGCGCTTGAAAGCCTGAACGTCGGCCTGCAGAAATGATCGTGCGATGGTGCGCGCGTGATGGTACAGCCGCTCGCCGATATCGTCCGTGAGGAGATAATCTTCCTGCGACGACACGGCCGACCATTTATCGACGCGATCCTGGATCACCTTAGTGAACAAGGCCTCCTTCGATGGATAGCGTGCGTAAAGCGTTCCTTTGGAAACGCCCGTCGCCGTCGCGATATTCTCCATCGCTACAGTGTCATAGCCCGACTCTAAAAACATGCGGCTGGCGGTTGCGAGAATTGCCTCATCGATGGCGGCAACCTGTTTCGCGTCCGGTCGACCTCTTTTGGGCTTAAATGCTTTTTCGATCTTCGTGGCAGTCATAATCACATCTCTGACTCAGGCGGTCCTTATTAGCAATCCCGGTTCGAAAAAAAATCGAACGCAACCGATCGAATATTGACGCCATGCCGATGCGAGTCTATGAAAGGTAAACTATCAAGATCTGAACTATGTCCATGGCCGGAGAGGGCTTTAATCATGAAAAAATCGACGTCGCTCCTGTGCCTTGCTGCGATGGGCTCGATGCTGACGCCCATTTCCGGACAGGCGAAGACATCGGCGGATACACCTGAACGTCGCGCTGCTGAAACGCTCGCGAAAATGACGCCGGAAGAGAAGTTCACTCTGCTCCATGGGCCCATGCCATCGATTCTGCCGCCCGCCAAAAGGCCCCAGGGTGTGACGATCGGCGCTGGCTTCATCGAGGGCGTCGAGCGCCTCGGCGTGCCCCGGTTGATCGAGAGCGACGCGAGCCTGGGCGTTTCGAACCTCATGGAAATGCGCAAGGGCGATGTCGCTACCGCTCTGCCTTCGGGGCTCTCCCTGGCGTCGAGCTGGGACCCAGAAATCGCCCGTTCAGGCGGGGTGATGATTGGGTCGGAGGCGCGAGCCAAGGGCTTCAACGTCATGCTAGTGGGCGGCGTCAATCTCGTGCGCGATCCCCGCGCGGGCCGGAATTTCGAATATCTGGGCGAAGACCCGCTGCTCGGTGGCGTGCTGGTGGGCGGCCAGATTGCTGGCGTCCAGTCCAACAACATCATCGGCACGATCAAGCATTTCGCCCTCAACAATCAGGAAACCGGCCGCAATGTCGGCTCGGTGGAAATGGACGAGACGCCTATGCGGGAAAGCGACCTGCTCGCCTTTCAAATCGGTATCGAACGCGGCAATCCCGGTTCGGTAATGTGCGCCTATAATCGTGTTGGCGGCACCTACGCTTGCGAGAACGCGTTTCTCCTGAACGATGTGCTGCGTCGCGATTGGGGCTTCAAGGGCTTCGTGATGTCCGACTGGGGCGCGGTCCATTCGACCGAGGCGATCCTGGCCGGGCTGGACCAGCAGTCGGGCGAGCAGCTCGACGGCAAGCGCTATTTCTCCGATCTGCTCGTCAAGGCGCTGCAGGAAGGCAAGGTTCCGCAGTCTGCCGTCGATAAGGCTGCGGGGCGCGTGCTCTATGCCATCTATGCGCATGGCCTGGCCGATAATCCGCTCAAGCCGGGCCAGCCGATCAACTATGACGCCAATGCCGAGGTCGCGCAGCGCGCAGCCGAGCAGGGCATTGTCCTGCTGCGCAACGAGGGCGGCATCCTGCCCTTGGCCGCATCGGCGAAGAAGATATTGGTCGTTGGCGGCAATGCCGATGTCGGCGTGCCCGGCGGCGGCGGATCGAGCCAGGTCAACCCTGTGGGTGGCCTCAAACGCGTTGGCAAGGGTGCGGAAAGCGGTCCGGCTGCCGGGTTCGCCAAGCGCGGCTACGGCGGCACCGCGCCGCTCGACGCCTTGCGCGCCGAATTGCCTGGAGCGCAGATCAGCTATCTGGACGGCAAGGATGCAGCGGCCGCCGCATCTGCTGCCAAGGCTGCGGACGTCGTAATCGTCTTCGCGGAAAAATTTGCCACCGAAGCGGTAGATCAGCCCGATCTCTCGCTGGGCGAAGGGCAGGATGCGCTGATCGACGCGGTCGCTGGCGCAAATGCCAAGACCGTGGTGGTTCTGGAAACCGGCAATGCCGTGCTGATGCCCTGGCGGGACAAGGTGCCCGCCATCCTGTCGGCTTGGTATGGCGGCCAGCGTGGCGGGACGGCCATCGCCCGCATCCTGACTGGCAAGGTCAATCCGTCGGGCCATCTGCCGGTCACTTTCCCGGCATCGGTCGACCATTTGCCAAATCCGGTGCTGCCTGGTTCGGACGCTCCTCCGGCGGACAAGGAAACGCGTGCGGTTTACGGCATTCAGGCTGGTACGAAGCCGTTCGACATCCGCTATCCGGAAGGATCGGATGTTGGCTATCGCTGGTTCGACAAAAAGGGTTTGAAGCCGCTCTATCCCTTCGGCCATGGCCTCAGCTACACGCAGTTCCGCTATGACGGGCTGAAGACGACCGGCGGCAAGGCGCTGACCGTGCGTTTCACCGTCACCAACAGCGGCCAGCGCGCGGGTGCCGATGTGCCTCAGGTCTATGTCACGCGGCCCGGCAAGGCCAAGCGGCTTGTCGGCTGGGCCAAGCCTGACCTGAAGCCGGGCGAGAGCACAGAGGTTACGGTGACGGCGGATATGCGCGTGCTGGCTGACTTCGACGCCAAGGCGCAGCGTTGGGTGCTGCCTGCCGAGGAAGTGAAGGTCGAAGTCGGCACGTCTGCGGCCGATCCGGTCCTGACCGGCACCGCCAAGCTGAACCGCGCCGTCCGGAAGCCCTGAGCCATGACGACCAAGCGGATGATGAAGTGCTGCCTGCTGGCGGCAACGGCTTTGCTCGCCCTGGCCGATACGCCAGCCCTGGCGGGGCCTCTGGAGGAGGGGTTTCGCGTCCCTCCGATAGAGGCCCGTCCGCGCTTTCGCTGGTGGTGGCCGGGCGACGCAGTAACGGATGAAGAGCTGCGCCGCGAGGTCAAGCTCATGGCGGACACGGGCTTTGCTGGCGCGGAGATCCAGTCATTTTCGCCGAATTTCATCACGCTGACCCCTGACGAGAAGGAGCGGGTGAACCAATATGCCGAGCCCTCCTTCTTCGCCCACGTCCGCACGGCGGGGGAGGCGGCGAAGTCGGCGGGGCTGACGCTCGATTATACGCTTGGCTCTTCGTGGCCCTCGGGCGGCGGATTTGCCATTCCGCCGGAACTGGCTTTCACCGAATTGACCATGGCCCGTTCGGAGGTGAAGGGCGGGCAGGTTGGCCCGATCAAGCTGACCATCCCCAAGCGCACGCGGCGGCTCGGCGCGCTCAACTTTCTCGACGCCCGCGTCAAGGACCCGAAAGTCGCCGACTGGGGCAAGCGTCTTGATGCGCGGGCGCGCACCGTCGCCGTGGTGGCGGTTAAGGGCGGAGCGCCCATGCTCAATCCGGCTGCGGCGGGGGCGATGGGCATGACGCTGACGCCGTGGCGCGACGTCATCACGCCCGGCACGCTCGATCCGTCGAGCAGCATCGTCCTGACCGACAAGCTGCGGGATGATGGGACATTGGATTGGACGCCGCCGCCGGGCGATTGGCAGTTATTCCTGTTCCGCCAATATGCGTCGGATGTGGGCGTCCTCGGCGCAGCGGGGCAGGGGCCGCAGCTGATCCTGGATCACATGAATCCCAAAGCCTTCGCCGCACATGTGGCGCGGGTCGGTGATCCGCTTGGTAACAACCCGCCGGGCCTGCGATCGACCTTTGTCGACAGCCTGGAATTGATGCAGGACATCCAATGGGGTCCTGAATTGCTGAAGGAATTCAAGAAAAGGCGCGGATATGATCTGACGCCCTATCTGCCCTTCGTCTTGCAGCCGGGCTGGATGCAGGCGTGGAACGAGCATTGGTCCCCGCCCTATTTCGACTCATCGAGCGGCGATTTTGCCGAACGGGTGCGTACCGACTACCGCCGCACCGTGTCGGACATGATGATTGAGGGGTTCATTCAGCCGTTCGTCGCATGGAATCACAGCCATGGCCTGAAAGCCAAATTCCAGGCCCATGGCGGCCCGTTCGACGTCATTCGCGGCTATGGCCTTGCTGACATTCCCGAGACCGAAGACCTGCCCGGCGAGGGCGATCCGTTATTCACGCGCCTCGCCCGGTCGGCAGCGCATCTTTATGGCAAGCCGATCGTGTCCGCGGAAAGCCTAGCCTGGGCAAATCGGCCGTTCGACGTGACGCCGGACGAAATGCGGCGGCGGGTCGATGCTCTGATCGTGGGCGGCGTCAACTCGATGATCCTACATGGCTATAATTACCGCTTCCATGCCGAGGATTGGCCGGGCTGGCACGCATTTCAACCCAGCCCGTTCGCAGCGGGCTTTTCCAGCATGCTGAACGAGACCAATCCGGTCTGGTCAGCCATGAAGCCGCTGGGCACCTATATCGGTCGGCTCCAGTCTGTGATGCAGGCAGGACAGGCGGTGGTGCCTGTCGCCTATTTCTACGGCCGCTACGGCTATTATGAAGGCATCGAAGACCAGGGCGCAGGCAGGCTGGCGGCCGAGAAGGCGTTTCTAGCCGCGGGCTATGATTATGACCGGATCAATCCGGACTCCATCGCCCATGCCCGTGTGGAGGGTCGGCAACTCATCGCCCAAGGCGGTCAGCGTTATCCGGTGCTCGTCCTGCCCCCGATAGACGGCATCCGCGCCGATACGGCCGAAGCCATCGCCGGTTTCGCTAAGGCCGGGCTGCCGGTCTTCTTCATCGATCACGCCCCCACGCGCGATGAAGGATTGGCGCAGGCCCGCAGTCGCGACGCCCGGGTGAAAAAGGCCGTGGCCGCCGCGATGAAGGCGGGGGCGAAAGTCGTTCCAGCAGCCGCAATCCCTGACAGCCTGCGAACAGCGTCGATCCCTGCCAATCTGCACTTCAGCGGCGATGCGACCGGCCTGGTCTTTGTCCAGCGGCGGATCGATGGCCGCACCGTCACCTTCGTCCACAACAGGGGCGAAGCTGCGCGCGCGGTCACGATGACGCTGCCAGGCGTCGGCGGCATCACGCGCTGGGATGCTATGGATGGCAGTATGACGCCTGTTTCAGCCAAGGCCGTCCAGCAGCAGACAGCGGTGCCGCTTATGCTCGCAGCTGGTGAAAGCGCATTGCTGGTGCTTGACCCCAAAACGCAGGCCGCCACTATCCCGTCACCCGTTCCCGTCGGCAGCGTAACGCTGCCCGCCGATGGGTGGCAGCTTCGCGTGGAGGGCCATGCGGAGCGAAATCCCTATGCCCATGATTTCGGCTCCGTGACGCTGAAGGATTGGCTGCAGGTTCCGGAACTGACGCAGTTCGCAGGCACTGGCACTTATCGGCGATCGATCACTGTCGATGCGGGCTGGCTGACGAAGGGCACGAAGCTTGTACTCGATCTCGGGCAGGTGCGTGACATCGCGACCGTAACGATCAATGGCCTGAGCCTTCCCACCATGTTCAGCGCCCCGTTCCGTGTCGATGTGACCGGCCTGTTGCGCGCGGGGAAGAACGACCTCAGCGTAGCAGTCGCCAATGTGCCGCAAAATGGGGTGATCAATCCCAAGAACCCGGCGTACAAGAAGTTCAAGCCGGTGCCAGCTGGATGGACGGGGCCCGTCCGATTGGAGGCCAGCCGATGATCCTCCGCCGCGCCGCGACGGCGCTCGCCTCCGTCCTCCTCCTGGCCGCAGCACCTGCTACGACGGCTCCCGACGATCTGAGTTTGGTCAATCCTGAGTTGCGGCCCATGGCGCGCGTCATATTGCAGGCGCAGCGCAAGGGGAACAGCTTCACCCCCCCTAAGCTGGGCGCGCTGCCCGCCGGCGTCGAGGAACGGCAGGCGCCGGGTTCGCGCGGGCATCCCGCCGTTCCGGTCTATGTGGTCAATGCCGGGACCGCAGCCGGATCGCCGCGCGGCGCGATCTACTACGTCCATGGGGGTGGCTTTATCGGCGGCGACGCCCGGGAAAATCTGTCTTCGCTCAAGA
This sequence comes from Sphingobium sp. EP60837, assembly GCF_001658005.1. Taxonomy (NCBI): domain Bacteria; kingdom Pseudomonadati; phylum Pseudomonadota; class Alphaproteobacteria; order Sphingomonadales; family Sphingobiaceae; genus Sphingobium; species Sphingobium sp. EP60837. Next base: position 1,109,316 of record NZ_CP015987.1, read on the forward strand.
GCATGGCGGCGCGACTGAACTGTGTGGTTGTGTCCGTCCAATATCGCCTTGCGCCAGCCACCCGCTTTCCCGGTCCGCTGGAGGATGCTTATGCGGGGCTGAAATGGCTGCATGGCAATGCAGCGTCGCTGGGTGTCGATCCGGCACGCATAGTTGTGCTGGGCGAAAGTGCCGGAGGCGGTCTGGCCGCGATGTTGACGATCGCGGCGCGAGATCGGGGCGAGGTGCCGGTAGCCTATCAGGCGCTGGTATATCCGATGCTCGACGATCGCACGGGTTCGTCCCGCCCGGTTCCGCCTCATATCGGCCAACTGATTTGGACCGCAAAATCCAATCGCCAAGGCTGGCAGGCGCTGCTGGGGCGTGAACCCGGTGCAGCCAGTCAACCAGCAGGGTCGGTTCCGGCACGCGTCGCCAACCTTAAGGGGCTGCCGCCCACCTTTATCGAAGTGGGCTCCATCGATCTCTTCGCGGAGGAGGATATCGAATTTGCCCGCCGCCTGGTCAATGCAGGCGTGCCGACCGAGTTGCTGGTCGTTCCCGGCGCTTTCCACGGATTTCAGTTCATCGCGCCGCGTGCTGCAGTCTCGCAACAATTCACCGCGGCGCTGGACGCCGCGCTGGCTCGCGCTCTTTCGCCGGAGAAGAAATAATGACCCTGCGTGCGCTGATGGCTGGATCGCTGATGATTGCCGCCGCGCCTGCTGCGATGGCTCAATCCGGCACGAGTCAGGGCTGGATCAGCCATGCGGAGGCTGGACCTGCCGTCCGCCCGATCGTGCTGCATTTCCGCCGCACTATCACCTTGTCTGTGAAGCCGCGCAGCTATCCGGTGCGCGTAACAGCCGACAACCGCTTCATCCTGTTCGTGAACGGTAAGCGCGTCGCCGCAGGACCGTCGATCGGCGATATCAGTCATTGGCGGGAAGAGAGCATCGACCTTGCCCCCTATATGAAGGCCGGCGCAAACGTCATTGCGGCCACTGTATGGAACGGGGTGCAGCCGCTGAAACTGCCCGCCAGCGCGACGCCGGAGCAAATATCCGCCGCGCAGGGCGCTGCCCTGTTCACCAACACGGCACCCCTTTTCCAGCAGAGCGTCGCGACCGGATTTCGCCTGATCGGCGAAGGCGAGGCGGCGGCGGCATCGACCGATCAGCCTGGCTGGCGCGTCAAGCGCGATCAGGGCCGGGGCTTCGGCAATGGCTGGCGGCAGGTCAAACGCTGGTATTATGTCGCGGGCAATCCTGAGACGATCGATGCCGCCAAAGCGGATTTCGACGCCGCCGGGCCGCAGGAAAAGGGGCAGGGCTGGCAGGATGCCGTGGCTGCGCCAGACGCGGCGAAGCGGACGCTGGTTCCCGATCGATTGCCGCAGCAGCTTTATGCGCCCGCCGCCTTTGGCAAGGTCGTGCGCACCGACTTGCCCGCCGCCAGAGCCTTTCCCGCGCGGCCAGTTACCATCGCGCCGAACAGCAAGATCACCTTGCTCCTGCAGCGCGACGCGATGCTGTCCGCCTATCCGCAAATCGACGTTTCGGGCGGCAAGGGTGCGGCGATCAAGCTGCTTTGGGCCGAAGCGCTTTACGATGCAGATGGCCGCAAAGGCGACCGCGACCTGATCGAGGATCGCAAGCCGATCGGCATATGGGATAGCTTCATAGCTGACGGCGCGAAGCGCAGTTTCGCACCCCTGTGGTGGCGGACCTGGCGCTATGCCGAAATCACGGTCGAAACCAAGGACCAGCCGTTGGTGCTGGAGGGGCTGCGCGCCTTTGAAACCGGCTATCCCTTCAAACAGGTCGGTCAGTTCAAGAGCGACGATCCGCAACTCACGCAGATTTTCAACGTAGGCTGGCGCACCGCGCGGATCGACGCCCATGAAACCTACATGGACACGGCCTTTTGGGAACAGTTGCAATATGCTGGCGACACGCGCCTGCAGATGCTGATTTCCTATGCCGTTTCCGGCGATCCCCGGCTGGCCGAGCAGGCGATCGATGCCTATGCAGCGTCCAATGTCGATGGCGGGCTGATCGAAAGCGCCTGGCCGACGCGGGGCAAGAATGTGATCGCGCCGTTTGCGCTGCTGTGGGTCGGAATGTTGGACGATTGGCGGCTGCGGCAGCCCGATCCCGCGCCGATCGTTCGTAATATCGGGCGGATGCGCCAGATACTCGATTGGTTCGAAACCTATAAGCGGCCCAGCGGATTGCTCGGCAAGAACCCTCAGTGGAATTTCATCGATTGGGTTGGGCAGGCTGCGACCGATCGCTCCATCTTCCCTTCCTATGGCAAAGCTGATGAAAGCTGTCTGATGAGCGTCAGCTGGCTGGGCGCTCTGCAGCAGGGTGCCGCGATCGAGGACGCCTTTGGTGACAAGGGCGTAGGGCAGCGCTACGCCGAACGGGCGGCGGCATTGAAAGCCGCCATTCGCAAGCATTGCTGGGTTCCCTCGCGTGGGCTCTACGCCGACAATCCCGATGGTGATCGCTTCAGCCAGCATATGAACGCCCTCGCGATCCTTTACGATGTGGCGGACCGCGACGAAGCAGGTGCCATCATCGACCGGATCAACGTGCCGGGGAAGGGCATCGACGCGCCGGAAGGGGTCACAGCTGTCAGCTATTATTTCGCCTGGTATCTCGCCCAGGCACTGGTGCATGCTGGCAAGGCCGACCAATATCTGGGCCTGCTGAAGACATGGCGCGATTTGCTGGGGGTCCACTATACGACCTGGCCAGAGGAACGCGACGATGCGGGGCAGGGCGGCAAGGGGCAATCAACCCGCTCCGACAGTCATGCGTGGAGCGCCCATCCGACTGCCGACCTGCTGGGCATCGTCGCGGGCATCGGGCCGGATGCGCCTGGCTATGCGCGGGTGAAGGTGGAGCCTGCGCTGGGATCGCTCAAGATCCTGTCGGCGACCGCCGCGACACCGCAGGGGCCGGTCAGCGTCCGCTATCGTCTGTCGGGCGGCACGCTGAACGCGGAGATCACCCGGCCTGCCAATTTGCCGGGTGACTTCGTGTGGAAGGGAAAGCGCTATTCGCTCACCCGCGTGACCACGAAATTGAAGGTCCCGGCGCGCTAGGCCGGGACCATTCAACGCGACGGGGCGGCCTTCGGGCCGAACCCGTTGAGGTCGATCCAGCGGAATAGCCCATCAGTCCAGCCTTCCGTCGTCGTGTCCTTCTTGCCAAGGCCGAAGCCATGGCCGCTGCGTTGATAGGCGTGAAACTCGATCGGGCGGCGGGCGGCGATCCAGCTTTCGATCAGTCCATAGCCTGCGCGACCTGACAGGGGATCGTCCGTCGCCATCGCAACGAAGGCCGGGGGCGCATCAGCGGGCACCGCGACCTTTTCCATAGGCGGATAGAGCATGACGGAGAAGGCTGGGCGGTCGGCGGGCGCCGCGTCCAGCGTGACGCGGATCGTGGTGCGCGCGCCTGCGGAAAATCCGATCATGCCGACCTTCGCCGGATCGACATGCCATTGCGCCGCCCGCGACCTTACTAGCTTCAACGCCGCGATGCCGTCGGCCACTGCATAGGGCGGCGTGACGATGCGCAGGCCCTCACCAGGCTTGCCGATCCAGCCTGTCATCCGGCTCTGCATAACCTTGCCAAAGGAAGGCCAATCGCGTGGCGTAGGCTCAAGCCGGTATTTAAGGACGAAGGCAGCGATGCCATGATCTGCGAGCAGGCGCGCAACCTTCATCCCCTCATGATCCCAGGCGAGCGTCACGAAGGCTCCGCCGGGTGCAATGACCATGGCGGTACCAGTCGCTTTTGCAGGATCAGGCAGAACGGGCACCAGGCTTGCTTCACTGGTGTTGCGCACGCTCATGTTGCCGGGCGTTCCGAACCAGATTTCCGGTCCGTTGGCGCTCGGAACGACTCCGGTGCCGAGGCTGATCCCCTGCCGCATCTCCGCTGGCGGGGGCAATTGCGCCGCCGCCGCCGTGACACCCAGCGTCCACGCGGCCGCCATATTAAGCAGCTTGGTCTTCATCCGGCCTCTCCCCTGATTTTCGAGCGGTGGTTCAGCCCGCCGCCTCACTCCATACCTGCGCAAAAAATGGATTGCGCGCGGCTTCCGCATCATAGGTTGCTGGGTCGAGCATGGTCGTGGGGCACCAATGCCCCCCCTTCAGATACAAGCGCGGCGTCATGCTGAACCGATGACCCGCCGCCGACTGCCACTCCACCGGCACATCCGGCCCTTCGAAAGCGTCGGCCAGGCACTTGCCCCCGCGATATTCCGCCGCAGCCTTCAGATCCTCGATCCGCCAATCCTCGGGCGCCCGCGTCTCATCATAGCCATGATCAAGCAGGCTCGGTTCGCGTGCGGGCTGCGTATATTGGAAATCGTCCCAGTTGCGCGGGAGAGCTTCCCACGCGGCGCGCGATCCGAAATAGGCGCGAATCTTGGCTTCATCATTGGTCGCGAACCAGTGCAGCGATCCTTCGGGCGCGTTGGCGAGCTTTTCGATCTGCTTCGATATGACGCCCGGCAACAGCTTTGGAATAGCGCGCGCGATCCACGGCATGTGCTTTGGCGCTTCGCGGAAATAATCGTCCAGCGACTGTTCGCGGAAGGGCACCAGCGCTTCCAGCCGATCGGAATCCGCATACCATTGACCATGGAAGTTGCGCGTCGCGAACCAGTGCGGCTTTAGCACTTTGCGATAGTTGGGCATGGTCTTTTCCATGAACTCATGGTTGACCACCCGCGACGAAGCGCCGCCGCCGATATTGTAGAAGCCCCGCCAGAAAGCGTCCGGCACATCGTCACTGCACACCGCGGCCATCAGGCGGCCGCTGTCGTTGGCGGTGGACCATTCGAATACGCCGTTCAGCGGATTGTGGAACATGATCGGATCGAAGATCTTCCACATGTCATAATGCGCCATGCCGCTCTGTCGCAGAGAGGCCCAGTGAGTGATCCCGCTCTGCGCGACGATCGCCTCCGCCTGGGTCTTGGTAACGGCATAATGATCATAGGCGCTGATCTTGATCGGATCACCCGTTCGGCCCCACTGCACCGGCGCGTTGCGGCTGCCGGTCTCTGCGATGGTGCCGATGTAGATGAGCCGCGTCTGCTTGGGATCGCCGACCGCGTGGATGGCATCCACGATATTCTGCGCGCCGCCGACATTCACCCGTGTCACGACGTCGGCGGGCAGGCGATCAGCCAGCGGAGACACGAGCGCGCCGACATGCAGCACGATATCCGCACCGCTGACGCCCTTGCGAATGGACGCGGCATCGGTCAGATCGCCCCAGACGATATCCGCCAATTCCCGCCGCTGGACATCCTTGACTACCGGATGCGCGTTTTCCTCCGGCCGCACCAATATACGCAGGCGTAGCGTATCGCTCCTCGCGGCAATCCGCTTGATCGCCTCGCGGCCCATATTGCCGGTCGCGCCGGTCAGAAAAATCGTCTTGCGGCTGTCGGTCATAAATCTCCTCTCCTAGAACCGCGCTCAATCGCACGTGCACGTGCTAATAACAAGGGGCTCAGAGCATTGCAGGAGTTCCACTACGCGCAGGACCAACATATCGTCAGGAGTGCGCAAAATAGATGGCAAGCGCTCATTTTCAACTGTTGCCAATAAAGCACGCACTCGTACGAAAATTTTCGATCAGCCGAGTCTCCGGATTGCGACGCCTTAGCAGCGCGGCTAGCGGCCGTCCCATTCGTGGGATGCACATCCCCTATTTATGGAAAGGACGTCATGAAAAAGGCGAATGGAATTGCTGCGTTGTTGTGTGGCGCAGCGCTGATTGTACCGGCAGCAGCTTGGGCGCAGGACAGCGCCGGCACTGAAGGTGGTGAATCGAACGAAATCATCGTCACCGCGACCCGCGAAGCCCGCTCGCTCCAGTCCGTGCCGATGACCGTCAACGTCGCGACCGGAGAGCAGCTCCAGAAGTTCAACATCTTCGACGCGAAGGACGTGCAGCAGCTCGCGCCGGGCCTGGAGCTGAGCAACACCAGCGGCCGTAACAACACCACCACGCTGCGTGGCGTGACCTTCGATCCGGACCAGGGCACCAGCCCGGCCGTTCAGGTCTATTACAACGAAATTCCGACCGACGCGCAGACCGTCTATACCGCGCTGTACGACATCCAGCAGATCGAAGTCCTGCGCGGCCCGCAGGGCCTGCTGCGTGGTCTCTCGGCTCCGGCCGGTTCGATCACGATCGCCACGCGCCGCCCGAACTTCGACGAGATCGAAGGCTATGCGCAGGCGACCGCTACCACGCGTGATGGCTACAACATCCAGGCTGGCGTTTCGCTGCCGTTCAACGACACGCTGGCGATCCGCGTCGCGGGCCTGGTCGATGGCAACCGCCTGAACAACGTCCGCAACATCACCAATGGCGAGCGTTCGCGCAGCCGTACCGAAAGCGCGCGCGTTACGCTGGGTTGGCAGCCGAGCAGCGATTTCACTGCCTATCTGACCTATCAGTATCTGTTTGCGGACAATTTCCAGAACCAGCAGGTGGTTGGCACAGGCGCAGTCGCGGACGGCTTCAACCGTTCGGGCCCGGCGCTTGAGGCGGATGACTATGCCGCCGTTTCGGATGGCCGCTTCCGCAATCGGAATGAAAGCCACATCGTCAATCTGGCCTTCGACTATGATCTTGGCCCGGCGACGCTGTCCTTCGTGGGCGCTCACCAGTTCAGCCGGCTGACGGCCGAGCGTGACCTGGACGCGGGCAACGCAATCCCCGATTATGTGTACGCTTCGACTGTCCGGTCGCCTTATAAGGTGGACTCGGCTGAAGTCCGCCTTGCCTCCAACAACAAGGAAGGCTTTGGCTGGGGCGTAGGTGCATTCTACACCAAGCAGACGGGCACTGTTGTCACCAATCAGCGCGCGGATCAGTTCTTCGCTCCCGTTCCGATTGTGTTTGGCGCCTATTTGCCGGTCAACACGGATGTATTCACCCCCGTGGACACTCAGACCTGGTCGTTCAACGGCAATCTGCGGTATCGTTCGAACGGCTTCTCGATCGAAGGCGGCCTGCGTTACTCCATCATCAAGAATGTCCAGACGACCGACATCTTCGTATCGTCGCCGGGCAATGCAGCGTTCGGCGTTCCACCCTTCACGCTCCCCGTGCAGGAAGGCGTTCCTGCCGATCTGCAGCGGTTCACGAACAAGCCGCTGACCGGCGGCGTCACGGTCTCCTACGAGTTCAACCCGCGCCTCAACGCCTATTTCGCCTATGGGCATTCCTACCGCGCCGGCAGCACGGGCGTCGCTGTTCCGCTGGGCGTCAGCCGGGACCTGATCCGTACCAAGCCTGAAAAGACCGACTCTTTCGAAGTGGGCCTGAAGGGCAAGTTGTTCGACAACCGCGCGAACTTCACTGTTTCGGCCTTCTACCAGACGCTGGAAAATTACCTCAGCCGCTTCACCGGCATCTATTATGAGTCGGCTGCGGCCAACCCCCCGACGGGCGGGTTCGACTTCAACTATAATGGCGATGCCAAGATCAAGGGCGTGGAAGCGTCGATCGATGGCCGTATCACGGACAATTGGGATCTAGGCGTCAGCGCATCCTATGTCCGGGCGCGCTATGACAACGCCCTTGTGCCTTGCAACGACTATGCGGGTACGGGTTCGCCCAACCAGAACGCCCCCTCACCGGCGGTCACCGGCCCGGGCAATGTCAGCTACTGCGTGACCAATGGCCGCCTGGCGCAGACGCCGGACTTCAACCTGACCGCGAACACGGAAATCCGTTTCTCGGTCGGCGAAGTCACCCCGTTTGTAAGGGCGCTGCTCAACTATCGCCCCGGCTTCTATGCTGACCGGGTCGATTATGACTATCGCTCGCGCACGCTGCTGAATCTCTTCGCCGGGTTCCGGACCGAAGGCGACCGCTTTGAACTCACCGCCTTCGCAAAGAATGTGCTGAATCAGAAGCGGATCACCAACATCAGCCTGGGTACCACGCAGTTCAATACGGCTGTTCCGGGTCTCACCTACAATTCGGGCTACCAGACGGTGAACGTCACCAACCCGCGCGAATTCGGCCTGACCGGAACTTTCCGGTTCTGATCTTGAACTTGTCGTTCGGATAATATCAGAGGGGGCCAGCGGAACACTCCGTTGGCCCCTTTTTTATCATCAGTAAGGAGCAGGATAATATGACGTCACATTTCGGTTTCACCAAGCTCGTCGTGCAGGATCTCGAAGCCATGGGCACCTTCTACAAGGATGTGGCCGGGCTGGTTGAGATGGCGCGGGTTCAGGATACCGTCGGCAGCCGCAAGATCGACGAAATTCTGTTCAACGCGACCGGCGAGGGCGGTGCGACCTTCGTTCTGTTCAAGTTCCTAGATCGCGCAGCCCCGGCACAGGAAGAAGTAATCCTCGGCTTCCAGACCGACGACATCGTCACGTTCGTCGAACGTACCAAAGCTGCCGGCGGAGCCGTGGTGGAGCCGATCGAAGTCAAGGAAGCTCATGGCGTCAAGGTGGCCTTCGTCACCGACCCCGAGGGCCATCTGATCGAAGTGGTGGAACTGCTCGCCAAGTGATGCAAAGGGCGGCCCGGCATTAGAGTGCCGGGCCGCCCTTATCCATCAGTCCAGCCGTCGTTTCAAATTTGCAGTGAATCGACATCACGCGGACTGCCCGACCCCTGATCGGCACGGGATGCGTCGCCTCCGGCCGACTGGCTCTGCTGACCCTGCTGGATCTTTTCATCCGCGCGGTCGATCAGATCATCCTTCTTCTCGCGCAAAGTCTCAGTCAGCTCCTCTTTCTGCTCATTGGCGATCGTTCGCGCCTTTTCGCCGAGGGAGCCGAGCTTTTCCTGCTCCAGGCGACTGATCGGCAGGGCCGATCCCAAGGCCGCGCCAACGGCCGCCGCAATCAGGCCGCCGACCAGCGGGTTGCTCTCATAAAGATTTTGCGCCTTGTCGAATGCCTGCGTCGCGCCACGCGCCGTCGCCTTGCCTGCCTGGCTCGAGCTTTCCGCCCATGCGCGGCGCTTGGCCCTGAAACCTTCGGTCAGGTCGTCCAGCCGCTGACGAAAACTGTGTTCGTCCTCGTCCGCGCGCCGTTCCAGCATCAGATAATTGGCGCGGGCCTGATCGCGGCGCCGTTGATAGGCGGCTGCATCCTCCCCGTCGCGCATTTCCACCGCCGACATATGGTTCACATAATCGCGGTGATACAGGTCGATATCTTCGTCGGGCTGCTCGCTTCCCCTTTTGGGGAGCGAAGGGAAGGTGGAATCCTTGTCGCTGATCAGCCAGATCGTTCCCGCCGCAATCAGGCCGAGCGCGATAGGATTACGCCGCGCGCCGTCCAGCAGCATCCGGGCATCGACATTATTCTCGTCCGCCTTGTCCAGCAAAGCATCGAAAATCTTCCTGGGTGTGAGCTGGTCGCCAATCTTGTCGATGGTGCGGCTCATATCTTCCTGGGTGCGGCGAATGTCCCGCTCGATCGCGTCGGGATCCCTTTCAGTGGTGTCGGTCATCTTCTCTGCTCCGGATGAAGGTCGCCGCGAAGGGCAGCGGGTGTTCTTTCAAGGCTGTGTTGAGTGCGTTCGGGCGCGATATCGACTGCGCGCATCTTCGCCGCACCGCCTCTATACATCACATAGGCTATGATCAGGGTGACGACACCGACGATCAGAGTGGCCAGGCCCAGGTGATTGATCGCGTCCGCCAGCAAATAGGCCAAAGCCATCAACAGCACCCCCAGCCCAGCTATGCCGACGACGGCCGCTCCGGCCATCGCGCCGATGGCCGCCTTCAAATCATTGCCGGTTTCGCGAACTTCCGCCTTTATCAGGGCAAGTTGCTGTTCTGCCAGATGCGAGCCCTGGCTGGTCAAGTCGCGCAGCAGGGAAACGATATTTTCGTCTCCCGCTGTCGGCCGGTCGCCGTCTATCGGCGTGCCGGGAGAGGTGCGGTTCATCGTGTCAGTCATGACACGCCACCAAAACCGGATGTAGCGGGGGACCATTGGTTCGATGCAGGTTGGAAATTCCCTCCGCTGACAGGCGTGGAAGCGGTAGCAGGCATGTTCGAAGGTTCAGCGCGGAAGATGCGGCTTGCGGCAAATCCTGCCGCCGCGCAGGTGGCCAGGAAAGTGGTGGGGTTGTTGCGCGCTATCTGGCGGATATCCTCCACCAGCTCGCGGCTATCCTTTTGCTCGACAGCGTCAGCCAACTGCTGAATTTGGGCCGCGCCCTGCTCGAACAGGGATTTCAGCCAAGCGGGACTTTTCCCGCCGCCAAGGTCCTGCGCCGCACGATCCAGCGCGGACGCGACCGAACGGGCCTGCTCGACGGCAGGTCCTTTTCGCTGCTCGGCCTCGCTATGAAGACGTTCTGTCGCGGATGAAGTCAGTTTTTGGGCGTCGTCGCGCAATTCATTGCGCAGATCGCCTGATTGTTCTGAAGGCGGCTGCATATATAATCCTTCCCGTCCAATTTTACAGTCTGAACAGCAAGGACAGTGAAGAGTTCCAGGTAGCACATCGCTTTGCGGCGAATTGCTAACCTAAGCTTTAATGCAAATTAGTGTCTTTGATGGAAATTGGTTCGGATGGCGACAGAAACTGTCCGCGACTTTATTGTAAGTGCTTCACTTTGGCCGCTACTTTCATTCCGGCAACGCAATCCGGCTATCGCCAAAGAAATCAGGCGCATTGATGAGTTTTGCCCCTGCGAAGCGAGGAGCGTCCTCATGCGTCGCCAGCCAAACCACGGTTCGCGCGGTTTCTTCCGGCTCGCGCGCTTGCGTGCCAAGACCGACATCCGATGCAGCGTCACCCCATGCGGCGCGTAGCGTGTCGGTCATGGTGAAGCCCGGTTCGATCAGGAAGGCGCTGATGCCGTCGGCGCTATGTTCGAAATTGATATAGTCCGGGATACGGTTGAAGGCTGCTTTCGGCGCAGTGTAGAACAGACCATTGTTGCCCTTCGTCGGCTCTACGGACGACAGGGTGGACATGAAGATCATGCGGCCGCCGCCTTGCTGGATCATGGCTTTGAGCACCAGACGGCTGAGGTGAAATTGATTGACGAAATTTCCCATCGTCGCCCGCTCGGCATCCGCCAGATCGACGTCGAGGATTTTCTGCATGACGGAAGGGCCCTGGTAGATCCCGTTATTGACGAGCAGGTCTATCCGCCCGAAACGCACCAACCCCGCCTTGACCGCAGCATCGATCGACGAACGATCGCCAAGATCAAGCCGCAGTCCGTAAGCGGTGCCGTCGGTGGCTTCTATCTCGGCAACCGTCTCTTCAACGCTGCCGGGCACCGCTACGCCGCCCATGCCGTCATGACGGCCGGTATTCGCGGCCATCGTCCGTCCAGTCACGATCACTGAAAAGCCTGCACGGCCGAGCGCCAATGCGATGACCTTGCCGATGCCGCGCGTGGCGCCCGTGACCAAAGCCGTCTTTCTCATCATCCGCTCCTACCCGTCTTTTTTTGCTGCAGAGGCTGTGCCATCGTGATTATGATAATACAATAGAGTGTGCAATTAATGCCGCGCGCAAAGCGGTGAGGAGAGTGAGATGACAGAAGGCAGACTGGCCGGCAGGGCGGCGATGATTACCGGCGCAGGCGACGGCATTGGCGAGGGTATGGCCCGCCGGTTCGCAGCGGAAGGCGCCGCCGTTCTGGTCGCGGATATCGACGAGGAGAAGGGCGAAGCCGTGGCGCGCGCTCTTCGGGAGATGGGCACGCGCGCCGCTTTCCGGCGCTGTGACGTAACGGATCGCGCGATGATCACCGGCGTTGTCGCGGCCTGTGTCGAGGAGTTCGGCTCGATCGATATCCTGGTCAACAACGCCTACCGCGGTGCGGGCATGAGCCGTATCGAAACCAAGAGCGACGAATTGTTCGCCGCCAGTTTGAACATCAATCTCTATGCGGTGAAATGGTCGATGGAGGCCGCCTTCCCCCATATGCGTCAGCGCGGGTGGGGCAGGGTGATCAATATCGGCTCGCTGAATGGCGTGAACGCCCATATGGGCAGCGCCGAATATAATGTCGGCAAGGAGGCCCTGCGCGCTTACACCCGCAGCGCGGCGCGCGAATGGGCGCCTTATGGCATCTGCGCCAACATCATTTGTCCCGCAGCCGTTTCCGCCAGTTACCGCAAGTTCCAGGCGATGCAGCCTGAAGTCGCGAAGGCAAGTGCCGCCGTTAATCCCATGGGCCGCATGGGCGATCCGGAGAAAGACATTGGCGGCGTCGCCCTGTTTCTGGCGAGCGAAGATGCGCGCTATCTGACGGGAAACACGCTGTTCGTGGACGGCGGCGCGCACATCAATGGCGTGGTCTGGATACCGGATTACGGCCCCGAAGAGTGAAGCTATAACCTCCCCTTATATCCATGAGGAGAGGATAGGGGCGCGCCGTTCCGCCTTCGCTTATGCATGCAGCTAAATAGTCGCCTGGAAAGAGAGCGCCCCTTGAAACGTCACCCCCTGCTGGCAGCCTTTGCCTTTCTGTCTTCCTCCACGCTGCTCGCGCCTGCCGCACGGTCCGCACCTGTCGAGGACAAGGCGGCGATCAATGCCGTTCTCGACAAGAATATCGCCGGGCTGGAGGCGCTTTATCGCGATCTCCATCAGCATCCCGAGCTGGGTTTCCAGGAACAGCGCACCGCGAAGATCCTCGCAACCAAGATGCGCGCGCTGGGCTTCGACGTCACGGAAAAGGTCGGCGGCACCGGCATCGTCGCCATCTACCGCAATGGGGCGGGACCAGTAACGCTGGTGCGCACCGACATGGACGCGCTGCCGATGGAGGAGAAGACCGGGCTGCCCTTCGCCAGCAAGGCGCAGGCGGTGCTGGACGGCAAGCAGAGCTTCGTCGCCCATAGCTGCGGCCACGACACGCACATGGCCTGGTGGGTCGGCACCGCGCAGGTCCTGCTGTCGATGAAGGACCGATGGAAAGGCACCCTCGTCTTCATCGCGCAACCGGCCGAGGAAGTGCTGGGCGGCGCGAGCGCGATGCTGAAGGACGGGCTGCTGACCCGTTTTCCCAAGCCCGACTATGCCCTGGCGGCCCATGTGGGCGGCGGCATGCCAACGGGCAGCCTCGTGCTGAAAGAAGGGACTATCCTGTCCGCTTCCGACGCGCTGGAGATTGTTTTCCACGGCAAGGGCGCGCACGGTTCGGCTCCCAGTTCGTCGATCGACCCCGTCGTCATGGGCGCGCATTTCGTCAGCGATGTGCAAAGCGTCGTCAGCCGTCAGAAGGAGGCGGCGACCTTCGGCGTGATCACGGTTGGCGCGTTCCAGGCGGGCAGCGTGGGCAACATCATTCCCGATGAGGCGCGCCTGCGGCTGAGCCTTCGCTCCTTCACGCCACAAGTGCGCGGCCTGCTCATGAACGGCGTTGAAAAGACGGCGCAGGCGGTCTCGATGATGGCGGGTGCGCCAGCCCCGACGATCACGCGTATCAACGGTTCGGCGGCGACCTATAATGATCCCGCCCTGCTTACGCGGCTCACGCCCGCCCTCAAAAGCGCGTTTGGCCAGGGCGTGGTCGCCATTCCGGCCAGCGCTCCTGGTTTTTCAGGAAGCGAGGATTTCTCCGAACTGGCCGCCCAGGGCATCCCGTCTGCCTATCTGATGATTGGCGGGGACACGCCTGAAAAGCTGGCAGAATATAAAGCCAAAGGGGTGTCGCCGCCGACCAATCACTCACCACTATTCGCACCCGCTGCCGCCCGCGCGATCCGCAGCGGCGCGACGGCGCTTGCCTTGTCGGTCCTCACCCTCAACGGCTCGCAAAAGCAGCAGTAAGGGAGCTTGAAGAGACGGCCGTCATCGCCCAATTAAGGGCTACTCCTCGCCCCCAGGGCATCCCTAACCAAGAGTAGCCATGACCGCCGCCAATCCCCTGCTTGCCGACCGCGACCTTCCCGACTTCGCCGCCATCCAGGCGGCTCATGTGGTGCCCGCGATAGAGGAGGCGATCGAGCAGCATCACGCCGCGATTGCGGAAATTACCGCGTCTCAAGCCGATGATTTCGCCAGCGTCATCCTGGCAGCGGAGCGCGCCGATTTCCTGCTGTCGCGCACCTGGTCGCCGATCGGCCATCTGGCCTCGGTCGCGGACACGCCGGAACTGCGAGAGGCGCATGCCGCCGCTCAGGCGCTGATGACCGCCTACCTCATGGAAGCTGGCCAAAACCGCGCCCATCATGATGCCGTCGCGCGGGTCGCCGCCCGCCCGGACTTCGCGGATCTGCCCCCGGCTCGCAGACGCGCGGTCGAACTGGCCATGCGCGGTTTCCGCCTGGCCGGCGTCGCGTTGGAAGGCGCAGCGCGCCAGCGTTTCCTCGACATCGGCGTGGCGCTCAGCGACCTAAGCACCCGTTTCGGCAATGCCGTCCTCGACGCCACCGAAGCCTGGAGCGAGCATATCACGGACGAAGCCGCCTTGGCGGGTGTGCCCGGCAGCGACAAGGCGATCCTCGCCGCCTATGCGCAGGAAAAGGGCTTGCCGGGTTGGCTCGTCACCCTGCGTCAGCCCAGCGTGCTCGCCATTCTGCTCCATGCAAAGGACCGGGCCCTGCGCGAACGGGTCTATCGTGCCCATAATACCCGCGCGTCGGACCAGGCAGACGATCCCAGCCATGACAATAGCGAGCGGATCGACGCCATCATGGCCCTGCGCCACGAAGCCGCGCAGATCCTGGGCTTTGCCGATGCAGCCGCCCATTCGCTGGAAACCAAGATGGCTGCGGACGCCGACGAAGCGCTCGCCTTCCTGGCCGACCTTGCGCAGCGCGCGCGGCCGATCGGTGAAAAGGAACTGGAAGAAGCCCGCGCCTTCGCAGCCGAGCATCTAGATCTGCATGACATCCTGCCATGGGACCTGTCCTATGTCGCCGAAGCCATGCGCCGCACGCTCCACGGCGTCGATCAGGAAGCGCTAAAGGCGTATTTCCCCCTCCCCCGCGTACTTGCCGGGACGCAAGGGTTGATCGAGCGGCTGTTTGGCGTCCGCCTGACGCCTCGCGCCGATGTATCCACATGGCACCCCGACGTCCTCTTCTACGATGTGCTGGACGGGCAGGGCGAACTGGTCGCAGGCGTCTATCTTGACCTGTTCGCGCGCGCCGGAAAGCGGGGTGGGGCATGGATGGATGTCTGCCGGTCGCGCTTCCTGGACGCTGACCGTTTTCACCGCCCGGTCGCCTACCTGACCACCAACTTCGCGCCGCCCGCAGGCGACCGTCCCTCGCTCGTCACCCATAATGATGTGGTGACGTTGTTCCACGAATTCGGCCATGTGCTGCATCATCTGTTGACCGAGGTCGATCTGCCGTCGGTCGGAGGCATTTCGGGCGTGGAGTGGGATGCGGTGGAACTGCCCAGCCAGTTTATGGAGAATTTCGCCTGGGAAAAGGACACGCTGATCGGCTTGTCCGGCCATGTGGATAGCGGTGAGCCCTTGCCGGAGGAACTGTTCGACCGGCTCCTCGCCGCGCGTCAGTTCCAGGCTGGCTTAGCCCTGCTGCGCCAGATCGAATTTGCGACCTTCGACCTGCTGCTCCACCGCGATTATGATCCGGCGCAGGGCGCGCGGGTGACGCAGATGCTGGACCAGGTGCGCGCGGCCGTGGCGGTCGTCCACCCACCCGAATGGAACCGCTTCGCCCATGCCTTCAGCCATATCTTCGCTGGCGGCTATGCAGCGGGCTATTATTCCTATCTCTGGGCCGAACTGCTGTCGGCCGACGCATTCGAAATTTTCTCTCACGCCGATGTTCCGGGTGGAGGCGCAAGCGCCTTCCGCCGCGAAATATTGGCGGCGGGGGCGAGCCGTCCGGCCGCGGAGAATTTCCAGGCATTTGCGGGGCGTCCGCCACAGGTCGATGCGTTGCTGCGCTCGCGCGGTCTCGCAGCCTGAAAGCAGAACGGAGCCGGTGTCAGGCCGGCTCCTTGACCCGCTGCACGATGCTGCTCGCAAGTTTGGGCGCGACTTCGGCGAGATGATCGAAATGCGCCTGAAAATGCGCCATGCCCTGGCTCATGGAGCGGATTTCCGCTTCCAACCCTTGCAAGCCCGCCTCGGGCAGCAGCACTTCGACAATGTCCCAACCTGACCAGCCCTCCCGGCTCGTCATCCTCAGCATCTGGCCCCGGCGGCTCGCGACTGCGGAGGTGATGCGAGAAGTGGCCGCGCCGGGCGCCATGATCGTGACATGCGCGATCGGCTCCAACAGATAGGGTGAGGCGGCAGCGAGCGCATCGGCCATCGCGATCCGCCCGGCGGTGCGGAAAGCAAGTTCGGAACTATCGACGCTGTGGAAAGACCCATCGATCAATGTCGCCGCGACATCGACGACCGGAAAGCCCAGCGGCCCCTTGGCGAGGGCATCATACATGCCCTTTTCGACGGCCGGTATCCACTGCTTCGGGATCGCGCCGCCGGTAATCCGCTCTTCGAACCGGACGCCTTCGCCCCGGTCGAGTGGCCGCACTTCCATCACCACATCGCCAAACTGGCCATGGCCGCCCGATTGCTTTTTATGCCGCCCGCGCTGCGTAACGGTCTTTCGGATCGACTCCTTGTACGCGATGGTGGGGGTCTGAACCAACACGGCGACGCCATAACGGCGTTTCAGTCGCCCGAGCGCGACATTGAGATGCTCGTCACTCACGCCATGGAGCAGCGTCTCGCGGGATGCTTCGTCCTGCGCCCAATGCAGCGCATGATCTTCCTCGGCCATCCTGTTGAGCGCGGTGGAAAGGCGCACTTCATCCTTATGATCCTTCGCGGCGATCGCCAGCGCGCAATTGGTCTGGGGCCGATCCGCTGTCAGGCCCGCGCCGCCCGGTTTGCAGCCGATACCAAGCAGATCGCCCGCCTGGGCGCTGTCCACCTTCGCAATGCCCACGATCGCGCCCGGTTCGGCGGAGGCGATCTTGCTGGTCGTAGAGCCCTGAATCGCGAATATGCCGCCAGCGCGCATTGATTGGCCCGCAGCGTCCTGCAACTCCGCGCCGTCGGCCATCTGCCTGCCGAACAGCCGCGCGATCGCCAGCCTTCCAACCGTCGCAGCATGCGAAACTTTCAGTATCTGGGCCCCAGCGCCTTCGATGCCCAATCGCTCCGCCGTCTGTCCGGCTGTGGGTGTATCGTGACGCAGCATCTTCAACAGCCGCCTGATGCCAAAGCCGTTGGCGGCCGACCCGAACAGCACCGGGACGATCAGGCCGCTCGCCGTTTCCTGTGCCAGATCGGCGAAGATGGTCTGAAGGCTCGGCTGCTCATCAGACAGAAGCTGTTCCAGCAGGGCATCGTCATGATCGGCCAGTTGCTCCAGCATATGGAAGCGCGCGGCGCTCTCATCATCCTTCATGTCCTCGGCAAGGGCGATCTGCTGCGATGGCTTGCCTGCTTCATAATGATAGGCGCGTTCCAGCGCGAGATCGACAAAGCCATCGACGCGCTCTCCGGACCTGATGGGTATCTGCCGCGCCACCAGAGCGGCGCTGCTCATCGGTGCCAGGGCGGCCAACAGCTCCTGGATGCTACCGCGGGCCTGCTCGATCTTGTTGACGAAGAGCGCGTGGGGCACGCCCGCCTGCTCCAGTTTCCGCAAGGCGGGTTCCGCCAGTGGCGCGCGCGCCGGATCGGGATCAATGACGACGATCGCAAGATCAACGGCGTTAAGGGCTATCTCCGCGTCCCCAGCGAAACTCGGCGACCCCGGGACGTCGATCAGGGTGAATCGATCACCCATCCATTCGAAGTGCGACAGGTTCAATTCGGTCGAGCTGCCACGTTCCCGCGCTTCGGGACTCGCATCGCCAACGCTGCTGCCGGCCTCTACCGATCCTTGGCGGGGGATCGCGCCCGTCGTGAACAATATTGCTTCCGCGAGTGTGGTTTTTCCCGCTCCGGCGGGGCCGATCAGCGCAATGGAGCGCGATTCAGTGCCGCTCATCCTTGCTCTCCTCATCCATCTTTCTTGGCGAAGACGGTTGTCTGCGGGAGCGATGTTCTGCCTATCTCGTGTCGAACGCAAGAGGGGGCTGCGGTCAAACTGCCCCTTGCCCCCACGGGCGAAAGGATGGGCTATTCCGGAGTAGGCGGGCGGTGCCCCTTCTGATCCAGCGCGGCCAAAATCTGCACCGACAGATCCTGTATCGAAAAGGGCTTGGGCAGCAGGCGGATGCCTTCCTTTGCGGCTGACGCCGCTGCCGCGCTGTACCCTGTCATCAGCATCGTCGGCAGAGCAGGCCAATTATGCCCGACGCGGCGGACGAGGTCGATGCCGCTCACATCACCCGGCATGATCATGTCAGACAGCACCAGCGAAAAGTCCCTTTCGCGATCCAATCGCCGCAAGGCCGCATCGCCGTTTTCGGCCCGCTCGGTCTCATAGCCTAGCTCCTCCAGCATGCCGCCCACCGTATGGGCAACCGTGTCGTCATCTTCGACCAGCAATATCCGATGCTTTCCCGGAGCAACCTTAGCCTCCGCATCTTCAATATGTTGTGCCGCATTCTTCGTGGATCGTGGCAGCATCAGGGTGATGGTCGTTCCCTTGCCCTCGATGCTATCGACCCGAACATCGCCTCCGGAGGCGCGCACAAAACCATAGACCTGGCTCAGCCCCAGACCCGTACCCTGGCCGACCCCCTTGGTGGTGTAGAAGGGCTCAAATATCTTGGCGACGTCATCGGCGGGTATGCCGCTGCCCTGGTCAGTCAGGGCGAGGTGAACGCAATCCCCGCGCTCGCCCTGGCCGGGCGCATTGGCGCCCTCAATCACGATGACGCCGCCCTTCGCCATCGCGTCGCGGGCGTTGAGGGCGATATTGAGGATGGCGACCTCAAGCTCGGAAGCGTCCACTTCGACCAGCCAGAGATCGCTCGGCAGATGCATGGCGACGCGGATGCTTTCGCCCAGCGACCGCTCCAGCAGCGCGTCCATCCCGCTCACCCGCTGCCGCAGGTCGATGACTTCCGGCTTCAGCGGCGAGCGACGGGCAAAGGCGAGCAACTGCTTGGTCAGCTTAGAGCCCCGATCCACCGCCTGGCGGATGCCTGCCTTCAATTTTTCCAGCTTTACCGGGTCATTCGTGCGCTCCATCAGGTCTAACCCGCCGGAAGCAACCATCAATAAATTATTGAAATCATGGGCAACCCCGCCCGTAAGCTGGCCCATCGCCTCCATCTTCTGCGACTGACGAAGCGCTTCCTGCGCCCGCATTCTGCTCGTTATTTCATTCTGCAACTCCTGATGAGCCTTGCGCAGCGAAGCATAGGACGCCGCGAGCACGACGATCAGCAGAGAGGCAAGCACCACGATCACGGCCAGGCCAAGATAGCGGGTCACCCGCCGCGACCAGCTGTCCACTGTCGATTGCAGATAGACCGAGCCCAGCCGCGTGCTGCCCTGCACCACGGGCGCAGTAACGATCAGCGCGTTGCCCACGATCCTGGGTTCACCCATCGCAATGCGCGACGGCAGGCGGGCAGGGGGCCGCGCAAAGCCGGTGACCAGGCTGCCGTCAGGACGCAAAGCCGCCGCGGCAATGATCTGCGGATCTGCGCGAAGGGCGTTCAGATATTCCTGCAAGGCGACATCATCGTCAAAGGCAAGGGGCGCTGCGATGCCGCTCGCCAATATCTGCGCCTGCACCGCGCTTTGCCGCGCCTTCTCCAGTTGCCCGACCCGTTCCAACTGAAAGGCCACCGCAACGCTCGCGGCCAGCAAAAGCAGCGCGATCAGCACCGCCGCCAGCGGTGTCGCCATCTGCGCGACAATGCCAAAAGCGCGCGGCCGATCAGCTGATTTCGCTTGAGGAGCGTCTGTCATTTTCGATCCACCGCAATGGCGAGTCCGAGCAATTTGGAACTGATCTTCAGATGGGAGGCACGCGCCGCACTGTCATCGATCTGAAAGCGCACGCGACCGCTCTGCACGACGAACTGGATCATCGCCCCCGGCGGCCCGCCGTCCCGGTCGGCAACGGTCAACACCGGCTGCCCGGTGATGGGAGCAAAGGGTGCATAATCCTTGTCGGCCGAACGACCCGCAAAGAGCATGTGACAACCCGCCATGCCGCTCTCCAGCTTCACCCGCCTTACCCTGACCGGACGGTTCGCCATCTTCTGCCCACGTATCACATCGTCCAGCACATTGCCGAACGGGTCCTCACCTGAAATGCAGATGGTGAAGCTCCGGTCACTACCCGGAAAAGCGGAAGGCGGCCATTCCACGAACGGCGCGAACTTGAAGAGGAAGCTCGCCTTCACCGCCTGCTCCAACGTCGCCGATGCGGTGGCCGTCCAGCCAGTTTCGGTTCCGGTCAAAGCGATCAGCGACAGGCAAAGCTGCGCCCTTCTTCGCCATCGGCCCTTTCGGCGCAGAGGACGGAAGTTCACATCGTCCATTTGAGCGCCACGAACACGCTGCGCCTTATGGGCGCCGCCTGGGACAGCGGCAGTTCCTGATGGCGGGCGTGCAGCAGGTTGAAACCGGACACAGACAGCTCCGCGCGCTCGCTGAACTGCCAGCCCAACCGTGCGCCCAGCTCAACATAGCCGGGAACGTGCGGGTCGGGCAGGGCGCTGACATAGCGCAGGTCCGCGTCCACATTGATCTCCCGGCCGATGTCCATCGACGACCGCAGCGAGGCGCGGTGGCGCGGATCATTACCGGCCTGCGACAGGCCGAGGAGCGGCACCGCTCCATCCTTGAACCGCAACTTGTGGATGAGCAGGCTGTAGCCCGGCTTGACCCGCCACCAATCCGCGATGCGGATATCCGCCCAAGCATCCAGGCCATAACTGTCCCCCTCCATACCATTGCCCCATCGCAATGGCAGGAAGCCGCCCGGCGCGGGATCGACCGTGCGCAGATCGTCATACACATTGTAGAAGCCCGACACGGACAGGGAAGCGCTGGGCGACAGCAGCAAGCGGGTTCCAAGTTCAAAAGCCGTCAGTTTTTCGGACCGGAAGCTCGATAGGGCGGTCAAGAACACGGTCTGCCCAATCGATTCCACCACATCCTCATCGAAAGGCGTGGGCGAGCGAACGGCGCGGGACACTGCGCCCCATAGCAGCGTCGCATCATCAGGCTTCCACGACAGCCGCACGCTCGGCAGCATGGTCAGGCCGGTATAGGTCCGCCCTTCCAGCTTGATCCCGGCCGTTGCCGTGAGGCGCGGCGTGAGGGCGATACTGTCCTGCGCGAAGATATTGGCGAGGTAGAGCCGGCGGCGGTTGGGAACGAACAGCAGACCCGGAATATTTTCAATCTCATAACTGCTGATCCGCGCCCCGCCGCCCAACACCAAGGCATGCGCGCCGGTCTGAAAACCATATTGCGCCTCGACATCATAGGTATCGAGCGCAAACCGCCCGCC